>DASTZT010000497.1:0-17882 GCA_035764225.1 Ktedonobacteraceae bacterium | reverse complement strand
GGCTCAATGAGCCGCTATAGAGACGATAGGTTCTTGGCGCATCAAATGATTGCAACGCAAAGAATGCGCCATTGCGTGAGACATTCGACCAGGAATATTGGGTGAATAGGCACAGGGACTGATCGTGGACGGTATCGGTGGTCAGCCTCTGCAGGCCCGTACCATCAATATGAATGCTCCACAGCCCATTTTTCGAAGTATCTCCAGCTCCGTTCTCGACCAGAAATAGCAGCGTGGTTGGGCTGATGGCTCGTACCATCGTAATAGCCTGCGTATCGCTGGCATAAATAGTGGTAGCTGGCCCTCCTGCTATCGGTTGAACAGTAATAGAGCCAGGGCCTTCGGGTGCTCCCTGCGGAGAACTGGTACAGGTGCTGAGAATCAGTCGCGTATTATCATAGCTGCTGTCGAAATCCGCACATCCCAATGGTGAGTTGACTACGACTTGCAGATCGCTGGCATGCTGGCTCGCGCCTTTGCGCGTATCAAGAATATAGATGTTTTGTGGTTGCGATCCTGAGTTCGGCGCTACGGCATACAGATAGATGCGCCCGTTATCGATCCAGGTACGTGGAATAAAAGTTAGATCAGTTTGAGGGAGAAGCTCCGGTTGCACCTTTCCTGTCGTCAAATTCATCAGATAAGTGACAGGGCTGGCAGAACCTATTGTGAGATTGAACACCGCGAGCTGCTGATCGTATGACCACTGTGTATGCGAGATGCTGCCATTGGCGGGTGCGCAATACAATGTCTGCAATCCCTGTCCATCCACACGCACCATCCGCAGCTCGACCTGCCCCGCCACAGTCGCAGTGAAGAGCACCCAGCGCCCATCATTAGAAACCTGCGCCTCGCTAATTGCAGTATCAGCCATTTTTTGAATCTCAACACCGCTCGTATTAACGGTAATATCGCGGCGTTTCACCGTCCCGGCAGCTGGAGTGGTGGCTGTTGCTTCTTCGTTGACAATATAGACAATATTCTGATGATTTCCCAGCACCAGGGGAGCGGTAATAGCAGGCCGTCCCGTCCCAGAAGCCGGACATGCTAGCTGCGTAGCGGGCACATTCTGTGTGGTAACGGTCCCTGTCTGGCCATTGGCTGGCCCACCCTTTGTCGTGGTACCGTCTCCTGCGGGAGTGGTTGCCTGGGGCGTGCCGCCTCTTCCCTGTGGCAAGTGAAATAGGCCCTGTGCATACAGCACTCCTCCCAGACTTGTTATCAGTATAAGCAATAGCAGGATGAGCACAACTAACAATGATGTGCGAGGGCGCTTGCTCGGTTCAGAGTGCGTAGTCGGCTGCTGATCGGGCATCGATTGACGACTGGTAGGGTAGGAACGTTCACGGGGTGCCCCCTGAGCCTCGGCTGGTCCACCTGGCACATCGAAATTCTCCAATTTTACTGGTGGGTAAGGCTGCCTGGATGATTGAGCCAGTATATTGGTAGCCCCTTGAACTCCAATCAGTCCTGCTTCGTCTGCCACGATGCCGGGCTGAGAAGCTCTGGCATGAGGTGGCGCGAGAATTTCATGCTCGCTGGCCCAGGTTAGTGCTTGCAAGAAATCTCTGGGATGCTGGTAGCGTTTCGCTGGCTCTTTTTCCAGAGCGCGCATAGTTGCCTGCTCCAGAGCAGGTGAGATCGCCGGGTTAAGCTCGCGCAACGGTCGTGGCTGCTCATAGAGATGCTTCATTAATATCCCGACATAATTCTCAGCCGTGAAAATCCGTTCACCGGCAAGCATTTCATACAGCACCACACCAGTCGCGTAGATATCGCTTGCGGGTAGAGCCTGCCCGGTGATCTGCTCAGGGGCCATATAATCAGGCGTGCCAGAGAGCGACTGCCCGGTGATGCTTATCGGCTCGGTTTGATAATTTGAGATGGTTTCGCCGGATAGAACCTTTACCAGACCAAAATCAGAGAGCAGCAATGTACCATCAGCTTTGAAAAGCATATTTCCCGGTTTAATGTCGCGATGGATCAAACCTCGATCATGAGCATATTGGAGCGCGTTGAGCATTTGACTTATGAGCTGGATCGCCTCGGAAGTAGCAATAACGCGCTGTTTGCGCATATAGTCCCGCAACGATCCCCCTGCCATATGGGGCATAATAAGATACGCGCTCTCTCCTTCCTCACCATAGTCATAGACAGGCAAAATATTGGGATGATCAAGTTGGGCCAGTACACGGGCCTCGCGTGCGAAACGATGCAGAAAATCTCGCGTCTCACCCTCTCGCGGTTGAAATAGCTTCACGGCAACTTCGCGCCGCAAATTAATATCCTGAGCAAGAAATACGGTCGATGAGCCACCATAGCCTAGCGGGCGGATAATACGATAGTGCCCCAATACGTGTCCAGTCATCTCTTCCGGTCGCATATTGCTATCTCCCTAAAAAAATTCTCAAGTATATATACGCCAGAAATCCGCTATTAGCCACCACCTATGAGCATCATTTCATATTTAAAAAAATTATGTATTTCAATTTAATTTAAGAACGAACTCACGTCGGGAAAAGAGTATAGTTCGGCTGACCACTATAACATAAGAGGAGAAAAAAAGCTGTGAAATAGTTCACATAAAAGACGAGAGGATGTGTCACACTATGCTGTGACCAGCCTTTCCAAATGTGATAGCATAATGTGTTATGGACACACCCGAAAACTACTATGCCATTTTAGGCGTACCAATTGACGCCGATAGTGATACGCTCAAACGAGCTTACCGTCAACTGGCACGGCGCTACCATCCTGATCTGGCCGGGCCAGAGGGTGCGCTTGATATGAAACGCATCAATCGTGCCTATGACGTGTTGAGCGACCCCGAAAAACGACGGAGCTATGACACAGTGATTGGCGGCGTCATCGACCTGCGCAAAAAAGGTTTTACTCGTCCACGTTCGCATGCTTTCCATCCTTCGGAACACACGGAGTTTTCCGGCCTCAATATTTTCAGCACCAGAGGGCCATTTCAAGTCGGCCCCTCGATTCATAGCACCCTGGGCGTTATCTCAGCCCTGCACACTGCCAAAACCGTCAATGGTATCCTCATCGCTGCTGGCTCCCTTGATGGAAAAGGGGCTATCTGGCAGGTAATCAATGGCAAACCAACCATGACCACCAGCGTTGCCAGCGATCCTGACCTCACGGTTGAATCGTTACGCGAGTTGCGCTTCTCTGACGCGGGCTCGATCCTGGCTGGTTGGGGCAGGCTTAACTTGCATATCTGGGATGCCTACACTGGCTCATTACTCTGGAGCTATAATCTGATCCAGCGTGCTGTTTCCGCCCACTACTCGCTCGACATGACGTTGCAGGTGATGCCTGATGGCAAACGCGTAGCCTCTATGGCCCTGCCTTACTTTACAGAAGACCCTCGCTCCCCTAGCGCCTGGGGTGTGCGTGGCACTGATGTCGTCAACCATGAGATAGGAGCTGCACCGGACAGTCTGGTTGATCCACTTTCCTGTATAGAAGAAGGCATGGAGAATCGGCGCTTCTGGGCCATCCGCATGCGGGCGCTCTCTCAGGACAAACAGATGTTGGTAACGCTCTCCTGCGCTCAAGTACCACACGAACAACAGCAAATGGCTATCGTTCGCACCTGGAATCTTACGGCCAAAACGCGCTTCGGCAGTCAGACGCGCCCCCAGGTTGCCTCCTCCATCATCGTTGGACATTGCCAGGACTGTACGCCGCCTTATACAATTACGCCTGATGCTACAAAGATTGCTTTTGTCTACAAAGGTGACACTGTTCGCCTCTGCGATACCGTTACTGGCGTCTATAGCGAGTATGCCAGCGGCACGATGGGAGGCACAGCCAAGCTCGCAATCTCCCCTGACGGACAATGGTTGGCTGTAGCACGGGAAGACAGCGAGGTGAACGAGGGTGTGATTGATCTCTGGTCGGTCAATACCAACCAGGTCGTACAGAAATTTTACCATCCCTGGCAGATCAGTGCGCTGCATTTTGCCGACAAGCAGCTCGCTGTCGCGCTAACCGACGGCACGTTTCATCTCTGGGAGTAGTTCGGTTATTTACCATTTTTTAAGAATGTGAGGCTATGTATGACGGTGCGTATTCTTGTCACACAAAAGGTTCCCCAGGCTGCCTATCCACCTTTAGAGGAAATTGGCGAGGTGGAAAAGAACATGCAAGAGGGGGTGATCTGGTCTCCTGAGGAACTTCTCAAGCGAGGGCCAGGGCATGAGTATCTCTATTGCCTCCTCACCGATACTATTGATGCACCCTTCCTGGAACGCTGCGCCGCCGCCGTGCCGCGCCTCAGGCTAATTGCGAATATGGCGGTTGGCTTTAACAACATCGATATTTCAACTGCCACCCGCCTGGGAATTGCGGTAACGAATACGCCGGGCGTCCTTGACGACACAACGGCGGATCTGGCATTTGGCCTGCTGATTGCGACCGCACGCCGTATCTCTGAGGCGGAACGCTATGTGCGTGCTGGCAAATTTACTGGCTGGGGTCCATTGCTCTTCTGTGGCGCGGAGGTTCACCATGCCACGCTCGGACTGATTGGCGCGGGGCGCATCGGCAAGGTCGTGGCCAGGCGTGGCAGCGGCTTCGACATGAAAATCTTATATCACAACCGACAGCGTCTCTCTCCAGAAGAAGAAGCCGCTTATCATCTTACGTACGTCTCCCTGGACGAACTACTCCAGCAATCCGACTTTGTCAGTATTCATACGCCTTATACGCCTGATACTCATCATCTCATCAGCGGGCGCGAATTAGCATTGATGAAACCAGAGGCCATACTGATTAATACCGCTCGTGGTCCTGTCGTTGATGAGAAAGCACTGGTGCGGGCGTTGCAGACAAAACAGATCGCGGGCGCGGGACTGGATGTTTTTGAGCACGAGCCGCTGATTGAAGCGGAACTGCTCGCGATGGAACAGGTCGTGCTGGTTCCACATATTGCTAGCGCCTCGCTCAAAACGCGTACACTTATGGCGACGATGGCAAGCGCCAATATCGTTGCTCACTATCGGGGACAACGTCCACCAAATATCCTCAATCCAGAGGTTCTAAAATAATGATGGACAGTGTATAATATCAGAACTGAGAGCACTTTTGGCGATCTGAATCACAAACTGCACGAAACTACAGTTCCTAAAAGGTTGACAATTGGTCAACACTTCTCTATAGTTCATTCAAGGGGATACAGCCTACCTATTTTTGAGATGGCTGTCTTGCTGTAAGATGTCGGGGAGCAGAGTTCGATGGTCAGAAGTGGGACGCTCTTAGAGAAAGAGCCAGGACTGAAAACAGTTTTTCAAGGAGAGGAGCATCCCTATGTTCGCTGTGTTATCGCCGACACAGCTGATTCTGAGCGTCATTTTGAATGTCGTGTATTAGACGAAACAGATATTCCAATCTCGATTGGCGGACCCATTAGACTCGAAGTGATAAAAGTCGTTACTGAGCGACATAGCGGTGTTGTACGCTTTGACTGTCATTTGCTCAAATCATCTCAATAACGGGGGTGCTGCTTATGAAATGTTCTCGATGCGATACTGAACTTCCAGATGCGACCACCTATTGCCCCAGTTGTGGTATACTGCTCCGATCCGATTCATCGCCAGGAGCACCAGCGGTATTTTCTTACCTGCCTGCTGAAGCTCCTCCCTGGCCTACCACCGTTCCTCAGAATCTCTTCAAGACAGGCACTGCAGCACAAGCTGTAGACGCCACCGAAAGTAGTCAAGCAATCAAGCCACGACGTTCAGCGCGTAGCATTGTGCAAATTGTAGGCGTTTTGCTGCTGATCCCCTTGATAGGTGTGTTTAGCACTCTTGGTACCCTTTATGCTCAAGGCCAGCTCTTTGCTGGTAATGGGGGAACCACTCAGAAATCATCCACCAAATTAAATACTACTGTCGCCACTCCCACTCCAACTGTTGCTCCACAAACCAACGTTTTGCCCGCGCCAACATCCTTTAAAAAGACAAGCAACCAGGATGTGAATGTCTCGTTGCAATATCCATCCGACTGGATCGCAGAAGATCCACAGAAATCAACGTCTGTCACCATTGTCGATTTTCATCCGTCACAACAGCAGTTTGGCATTGACTTCGAAATTGCCCACCTGAATGATAGCATGACCGCGCAATTTCCAGATGCTGATGCTATCAATCTCACGTTACTCAATAATATGAGTAACTCTCAGGGCATCAATAACCTGCACGGGGTTCCAACAGCCACGCCTCAACCGACTGTTGGGGGAAGTCAATGGACGCAACGAGATGCTCTCTACACAGACAGTAACGGGAAAAACATCCGTTTTACGACCCTTTCGGTCCAACATAACAGCACCTACTATAACATCATTTTCACCTCCCCTGATGCTTATTACAACGAGGCCGTACAGAAATACGTCCAGCCGATACTCGACTCTGTCCAGTTCCTTTCGTAGGAACCCTTAGAAAAAAAGGAGAGGAACGCGCCCCAGGCTAGCTGGGAGGGCGCGTTCCTCTTTTTTGAACTTGCGGACCAGATCCTAGTAATCAGGCATGGCAGGAGCTGCTGCCTTTTCCTTCTCAGGCTCATCGGTGATGAGCGCCTCGGTGGTGAGGATCATGGCGGCAATGCTAGCAGCGTTCTGCAGAGCTGAGCGCGTCACTTTAGCGGGGTCGGCGATACCGGCATCGAACATATCGACATAGCTGTCGGTGAGGACGTTGTAGCCGATCCGCATATCCTTCTTTTCCTGCTGAGCGCGGCGAATGCCCTCAACAACGACCGAGCCGTCTCGACCGCCATTAATGGCAAGCTGGCGTACTGGCTCTTCCAGCGCACGACGCAGAATGGTGACGCCGGTCGCGGCATCGCCAGTGAGCTTCAGGTCTTTCAGTGCTTCAACGGCGTTCAACAGCGCCACGCCACCGCCGGGAACCATACCCTCTTCAACGCCCGCGCGGGTCGCGGAAAGCGCATCCTCAACACGAGTCTGGCGATATTTCAACTCGACCTCGGTCCCTGCGCCCACTTTAATCACCGCGACGCCGCCGGAAAGCTTGGCCAGGCGCTCTTGCAGTTTTTCGCGGTCATAATCGCTGGTGGTTTCTTCGATCTGCGCCTTAATCTGACGAATACGGCCCTGGATATCTTCTGGATCTCCATGACCCTCGATGATCGTCGTATCATCTTTGTGCGCAGTCACCACGCGAGCGGACCCCAGGTCAGCCAGGGTGGCGCTATCCAGGCGGCGGCCCATCTCTTCGCTAATGACCTGTCCACCGGTCAGGACCGCGATATCACGCAGCATCTCCTTGCGGCGATCTCCAAAGCCGGGAGCCTTGATGGCCAGCACATTGAGGATACTACGCAATTTGTTCACTACGAGCGTTGGCAGAGCTTCGCCATCCACGTCTTCGGCAATAATCACGATCTCGCGGCGGCCCTGCTGGACGATCTTCTCGATGATAGGCAGGATGTCCTGAACGGCGCTGATCTTCTTGTCGGTGATAAGGATATAGGGGTTCTCAAGCGTCGCTTCCATTTTCTCGGCATTAGTAACGAAGTAGGCGGAAATATAGCCTTTGTCGATCTGCATGCCTTCGACATACTCAACCTCGAAATTGATGCCACGCGACTCCTCAACGGTGATAACGCCGTCTTTGCCAACGCGGTCCATCACTTCGGCGATGAGGTTGCCAATCTGCTCATCGGCGGCGGAAATAGAGGCGATCTGGGCAATTTCCTTCTTGCCCTCGACGGGGACGGCCATCTTGCGAATATGCTCCACAACAGCCTCGGTCCCTTTGTCGATGCCGTATTTCAACTGCATGGGGTTGGCTCCGGCTGCCAGGTTTTTCAAGCCTTCGTTGACGATGGACTGGGCCAGTACGGTTGCCGTCGTGGTGCCATCACCTGCGACATCGTTGGTTTTGGTCGCAGCCTCTTTGAGCAACTGCGCTCCCATATTCTCGAACGCGTTCTCAAGCTGGATCTCTTTTGCTACGGTCACGCCGTCGTGGGTCACGCTAGGCGCACCAAACTTCTTATCCAGGGCCACGTTGCGTCCCTTTGGACCCAGGGTAGTCTTTACCGCCCCGGCCAGAATATCGATCCCCTTCTTCAGGGAACGACGAGCCTCCTCGCCAAATACAAGCTGCTTTGCCATCGAAATAATCCTTCCCTCTAAAATTAGCCGACCACAGCCAGAATATCATTCTCTTTGAGTACCAGGTATTCCTCGCCATCCAGCTTGAACTCGGTACCACCATATTTGGCGAACAATACGCGATCTCCCTCGTTTACATCGATTGGGGCGCGCTTACCATTCTCTAGCAGACGGCCACCACCGACTGCGATCACAATGCCCTCCTGGGGCTTCTCTTTGGCGGTATCAGGAATCACAATACCACTGCGAGTAACTTCTTCTTTCGCCGCAGGCTTTACAACCACGCGGTCGCCAACAGGACGAATCTTTGCCACGACGTATGACATCCTTTCCTAAAACTAGCATACCTGAATCAGCAGGCGATGAAACAGCTATTTATGATTGTTCCGACCTTTGCTCGATCTCTGGCTGGCTCTGAAGATCAGTGTCATAGTGAATAACGCCGGAGATAGTAACTGAGCGGTACAGGGAATAATCACAACTACAAGGACCACCAGCAGCGCAACCTGCGCAACAATAGGTGTTATCCTGCACTACTGTCGGAGGCCAGAGGATATCAATATCGCAGTTTGCGCAGCGTATCTGCTTTTGCTCTGATGATGAGTGATGGAACGTTTCACTCGTCGTACTTTGTGAACGGTTGCTTTCTACGTACATGCCTCTTGCCTTTATCCCTGTTACAGTGGAACCAAATTCCGCCCCCATCCTCTAGCTGCTGCTCCATATATCATCTACACCTCAGTATGGCATAGCAATCGTTAGAACCGCATAGGAGAAATGTTAGAGAAGTGTTAGAAAACAAATATGCTATAATATCCCTGCCCGGTCTAGAGCCACTGCCCACAGACCTCACACCATATGTCAAAGGATAAGTGTATGTCTTATATCACGACCATCAATAATCAGACCTATACGGTTGAAACAGACGAGAACGGCCAGCAGCGCAAAATTGTCCTTGATGGGAATACCCATAGCATCGATTGGAAAAAGATAGCTTCACTGGCAGCAGATGCAAAAGGCAATGTGAGCGCAGGCGGTCTTTATAGCGTTCTCATCGGTGGCACCTCCTACGAAGTGCTCGTCCGTCGCATCATCAAAGCCGATGAGAGGGATAGCCAGACCTACGAAATCCTCATCGAGGGACAGAGATTTGAGGTCAAGGTGGAAGATGAGCGCACGCGTAAGTTAGCGGGCCTCGTGCGCTCCGGCGCTCATTCCGGCGCGGCCACTGTCCAGGCTCCCATGCCAGGGCTGGTCGTCAGTACTCCTCTGGCACCTGGTGCGCAGGTGGCACAAGGGCAAACGGTAGTGGTGCTAGAGGCAATGAAGATGGAGAACGATCTGGCCTCCCCTATTAGCGGTACGTTGACAGAGGTTCGTGTACAAAAAGGTCAGGCGGTCGATCAAGGCGAGATCCTGGCAGTCATCGAAGGCGCAAGCTAAAGCGAGTGGTGTGATAACCAACCACAGAAACGTGCCCGTAATTGGTTATCACATCGCTCAAAGTTACGCTTCCTCCCCATCGGTTTTTGTTTCAGCAACTTCAGCGATGGCAGTTGGTTCTACCTTTGCCTCGTCAGATGGATTGGCTACCGATGCATTGCCCTCCGAGATTGGTTGCTCTACACTCTGCTCTTTTTCTCCGTCAGACAACGTTGACGGCTCTATACCATGCAGGATCGGGTCGTTATATTGTGGCAGATTCATCTCCAGGCGTATCGCTTTGATGGCCTGATAGACCACACCTGGCTTAAGCGTAAGCTCTTCCCCGATTTTCTTGTGGACGCCGACGGGCGGCACAGGGAGCAGTGGCAGGTAGGCTGTTTTGATCCTCTCCAACTCTTCGGAACTGCCCTTATATGTTTGCAGCTCCCACCAACTTGGAATACTCTGGCGAGCGCGCAGTTCTTTGATGATCTTCTTTACTGCTTTCTTTGGAATACTCAGCTCTTTCGTGATCTGGGTGCGAATTCCATCAAACTCAGTCGGAAGCGCCAGTTCCAGATAACGCTCTTCAACCTGCTTGACCTGTTCGGCTGTTGGCACAAATGGCGGTGGTGGTGGCGTCTTCTCTCGCTTGGGCTTCGGAGGTGTTTGTGGTCTGGGCGTCTTTGCCCTCGGCTTTTGTGGACCTGAACGCGCAGGTCGCTCTGTTCTCATCGAACGACCGGGGCCGCCTTCAAAAGGCTGGCGCACACGCTGCGTACGTTGTCCAAAGGCCGTCCCAGGAAAGCCGCTATCAACCGGACGATAGCCGCCTGGTCCGCGATTCATCCCCTCGCGATAGCCACCTGGCCCTCTGTTGGAGCCTTCACGATAGCCGCCTGGTCCGCGATTCATCCCCTCGCGATAGCCACCTGGTCCCCGGTTAGAACCTTCGTAATAATCACCTGGCCCGCGATGGCTCCCCAGACCGCCACGATTATCGCGTTGGCTCTGGGTAGGAGGGAATTTGGGACGGGCTGGCGGTTGCTCTGGCTGGGCAATCTTTACATCATCAAGCGTATCAAACCAGTGACCGGTTCCGCCCTGAGCTGGCTTCGGTTTGGGAGGAGGAACAGATGGTCGTGTTGGGCTGCTTTGCCCCAATGTTGATGGTCCGGTGGGCCGGTTTGTCATAGGTGGCGCGTTCTTTGACGCCATCTTCTCTCTTCTGGCTTTCTGTGTGCAGTCTGGGCAAGTTACTTCTTTAGCATTAGCCGACTGAAACCACTTGCCACAGGCGATGCAGCGCATTTTGATCTTGCTCATGCGTGAACTCCCCTGTACCGTAATCAAAATAAATCTTCTATCAAGCGTCGGAATGCACTCCCTATTCTAATGTCTTTAGAGGGCTTTGTCTACTGTTGTTTTCGAGGAGTGCCAAGCGTACTAGTGAATTATTCTTGTTCAAATACGCTCATGAGAGGCAAAAAAGGTACATGCATTTTTGGGTAAGATCAGGTAAGGAGTGTGCCATTAATGAGCAGAGAGCGGGATGCGCTCAGACCACTAGTCTCGAACTGTGCTCTCTAAAAATTTCAGTGGTGGATGATTTTTGCGCACCCATCCACCACCGCTCTCTCTATACTATCTGAGTTTCTCTTTCAAGAAGTTGACCGCGAGGGGCCACGCTTCTGCGGCAGATTTCTCATCGCCCATGCCGTGAGTCGGATTGAGGAAGGCATGCCCGGCATCGTATACCT
Source organism: Ktedonobacteraceae bacterium (assembly GCA_035764225.1). Classification (GTDB taxonomy): domain Bacteria; phylum Chloroflexota; class Ktedonobacteria; order Ktedonobacterales; family Ktedonobacteraceae; genus DASRHT01. Next base: position 6,545 of record DASTZT010000497.1, on the reverse strand, counting down.
TCACGGTCATATCTTTGCCTGCCTGCTTGTACATCCGCTCGATCTTCTCGACCTGCTCCATTGGGATGCTGCCATCCTGTTTACCATAGACCGCCAAAACGGGAGCGTTCACTTTGGCTACTTCCTCAGGAGTGGGATCGTAGCCTCCGCCGTAGAAGGGAACGACGGCTGCAAGGTCAGGATAGCGCGAAGCCACGACATAGGTCATCAGGCCGCCAACGCAGAAACCGATCAAGCCCAGCTTTTTTGGCTCTACATTGGGCATCGCCTTAACGGTTTCGAGCGCGCCGATGACCTCTTTTGCCGCCCGGTCAATATTGCCACGAATGGTCATAATCATCCGCATCGCATCGTTCGGTTCGGTTGCGACATGGCCGTGATACAGGTCAGGCACGGCTACCACGAAGCCTTCTGTGGCAAGCTTATTTGCCAGATCAAGAATGTGTGGCTCGATCCCCCACCATTCCTGAATCAACACAACGCCTGGATGCTTGGCATCATCATCAGGCTGCGCCACAAAAGCATATGCGCCATTGCCGTTGACATGCAGGTCAACCTTCGAGGTCCGTACTACTGCCATAATTCGTCTCCTTCAAAACACCAAAAAGGTTCTACAAACCCTTTGGAAAAATAAGAAATAAAGGCATGGAGGTGGGTAGAGGCTAGCTCTACGACCTATTATCTCTAGGCACATTATATACTATCCAATGTCATAATTTGTAGAGTTGTGTACAAATCTCTACTTTTTGCTAGCTCTTAACGAAAACATCATTGGTAGCAGGTTGCGTTTGCTCTCGTCCTTAAAGCGGTACCATCCATCCGCGCTCCGTTCCATCTCTGGTAAAGGCGTCCAACCGCAGAAAGGGAACTCGTGGAAAAACTCAAGCGAGAGTCCCTGAGTGAGCAGTGAATCTATAATCTCGCTAAAGCTATGATTCCAGCCATACTCCGTTTGATTGACCAGAACCTGCGAGGTGGCATAGGAGTACTCTTCCTCTGATTTCAGCGCCTCATCAGTGAAATATGGGTAACCCACAGTGATGCCTGCTTTTTTCTCATCAATCATCCAGAGAAAGGGATGGTTTTCCAGAATATAGAATATTCCTCCTGGCTTGAGGTAATGAGCGATGGTTTTTGCCCACCTCTCCAGGTCTGGCAACCAGCCCAGAACGCCCTGAGCCGTGTAAACAATATCAAACTGACCTCTCAGTTTCTCTTCGCTGACCAGATCGTAGATATTGGAGCAGACAAAATTTGCCTCAATGTCCAGCTCTGCCGCTAATGATCGGGCCAGGGCGATGGCCTTCTCCGAATAATCCACTCCCGTTACCTTCGCCCCCAGCCGTGCCCACGACATCGTATCCATCCCAAAATGACATTGCAGATGGAGCAAAGATTTACCTGCTACATCTCCCAACTCCTGTCGTTCCAGCTCCGAAACGCTGATGCGCCCGGCCTTAAAGCCCGCCACATCATAAAACGCGGACTGCTCATGAATCCCCACCAGCTCATCCCATCTCTTCTGATTAACCTTCATATAGTCATTATTATTTTGCATATGCGTTTCTCCTCCTAACAGATAGATGAGTAATGACAATTGTTCTCATCGTACCATATATAAGGTCTCTCCCGCCGACGCCTGTTCAAAGGAGCGTGCGTAATGATTCCATAAAAAACGTGATGGCTCCCTTCGTACCGACCCGCTTGAGCGCGTCCAATTTATTGCCAGTCCTTTCAGCGGTTGTAGCGCGTTCGGGAGAAGGACAGGCGCTAAAGCGGACGCGCTCAAGCGGGTCGGTACGACAGATATAGAATCTGAACAAAAACGGCACACTAGTAGACTTGACAAATCACAAGCATTGCAGTTATACTCTAACAAAGGAAAGTCGATGGTATAAAGGGTCCAGAATTTTCGTGACCCTGTTTTTTACTACTTACGAAGAGGATAGTGACAATCGTGCAGCATCTAACATCGTGTTTTACCTCTATGATGCTTACTATGCGCTATGAGATGCCTATGATTATGGGATCTCATCGCGTGTCGCTGTCCTTTGCAGACATAGAGACAATCCCGCCTGGACGCAGGTGAGGACACCAACTAGTAGATGTCACGAGGGACGCAGGCGACACACCTGCGTCCCTCGCTTTTTTGTTGATGAAAAGAGGTGTAAGATGGAGAACGCATGTCCTGATGGACCGGCTCGTTACTATATTACGACCGCCATTGATTATCCGAATGCGGCCCCTCATATCGGGCACGCTCAGGAAAAAGTAGCCGCCGATGTGGTTGCACGCTACCACCGCCTGTTGGGTGACGATACATACTTTAGCATGGGTGTTGATGAAAACAGCCAGCATGTATTAAGGGCCGCCACTGTGAATAATGTTGATCCGCGTGTCTGGGTAGACGAGCTGGATCAAGCGTTTAGATTGGCCTGGGCAAAGCTCGACATCTCTTATGACTACTGGATTCGCACCACGGATGCGCGTCATCTGCTGGCTTCGCAAGAGATGTTCCGCCGCGCCCAGGCCAATGGAGATATCTACACCTCCACATATGCTGGTTGGTATTGTCCCAACTGCAATACCTTCTATACCACCGATGAGCTTGTCAATGGCGCGTGCCCTAATCACCCGACGCTTACTCCTGAGTGGCTGGAGGAAGAAAACTACTTCTTCGCCCTCTCGAAGTATAGTGATCGTCTCCTGGCCCATATCGAGTCTCATCCAGATTTTATTGTGCCGCCTTCCCGGCGTGCCGAAATTGTAGGATTGATTCGTCAGGGATTGCGTGACTTCTCGGTTTCGCGTCAGGCGCGTCCAGGCGTCGCAGCATGGGGTGTTCCCATTCCTGGCGATCCCACACAGGTCATCTACGTCTGGTTTGACGCTCTGACCAACTACCTGACTGCCGTAGGATTTCCCGATGATACCGTAAAATTTGAGCGTTACTGGCCCGCCAATGCCCATGTCATCGGCAAAGATATTACGCGCTTTCACTGCCTCTATTGGCCCGCGATGTTGCTATCCGCCGGTCTGCCATTGCCGGAGCAGATAGCAGTGCATGGTTTTATCACGCTGGAAGGGCAGCGTATCTCGAAAACGACCGGCAATAGTATCGATCCGGTGGAGCTGGTCGATGCTGTGGGCGTTGATGCCGTGCGCTACTACCTGATGCGTGTACTCTCGTTTACCTCTGATGGCGATTTCTCGCGTGCGGGCCTTGTCCGCCACTACAACGACGAGCTGGGCAATGATCTGGGCAACCTGCTCAATCGCGTCGTCTCGCTGGTGAAACGCTATCGTGGAGGCATGATCCCTGCCCCTGGCCCTGTCGGTCCGTTGGAGCAGGACTTGCAACGGGTCGCATACGAGACGCGGGAGCGCGCTGCGGCTGCGATAGAGCAATGGGAAATCGGCAACGCGCTCAGCATCATCTGGAGTTTTGTCAAACGCGTCAACCAGTATATTGAGCAGAGCGAGCCGTGGAAACTTGCTCGCCAGCCAGAGAAAGAGCAGCAGCTCAACACCGTGCTCTACTCGGCAGCGGAAGCAACGCGCCTGCTCGCGATTCTGTTAGCCCCCTACATTCCAACGTCGTCTAACCGGATTATGGAACAACTGGGGCTGGAAGCTATTAAGCATGGGGCGTGGGTGAGCCAGGGAATCTGGGGAAGTTCCCCACTCACAAATGTCTCACCAGGACCATTACTGTTCCCTCGCCTGTAGAGGCTGGCTCGAACTGTCGTACCGACCCGCTTGAGCGCGTCCAATTCATTGCCAGTCCTTTCGGCGAGGCAGCAAGTTTGGGGGAAGGACGGCGCTGAAGCGGACGCGATAGAATCGCGTCGCCACGAAAGGGGTGGCAATTGGAGCGGTAGGGGCAAGGGGAGGCGTTGGGATGGGTGGGGGCCTCGCGCTTGCCCTGTGGCGGGCTGACTCTGTATCACAACGCTATCCAGGAGGAAGAAGATGTCAACAATCATCGAGGTCAACGATTTGGCGAAAACGTTTAGAACCCGTGAACGAGCTGCAGGGCTGACCAATAGCCTGCGCTCCTTTGTAGCACCTGTTTACCGCGAGCGAGAAGCTGTCAAGCCCGTCAGCTTCTCGCTCGAAGCCGGAGAGGTGTTAGCGTTCATTGGTCCCAACGGCGCTGGCAAATCCACTACCATTAAGATGCTGACCGGCATTCTCCATCCTTCCTCTGGCAATGCGCAGGTGTTAGGGCTGACCCCCTGGCGACAGAGGCGCAAGCTCGCGTACCATATCTCCAGCCTCTTCGGCCAGAAGTCGCAGCTCTGGTATCATCTGCCGCCGCAAGATACTTTCGACTTGCTGGCACGCATCTACGAACTGGATATGGCGGAGTACCGCAAGCGGCGGGATTTCCTGGTGGAGGTCTTCGGCATCGCTGAATATATGCGCACACCCGCCCGCAAACTGAGCCTGGGCGAGCGCATGCGCTGCGAACTGGCGGCTGCCTTGCTCCATAAGCCGAAGATCCTCTTTCTTGATGAACCCACGATTGGTCTGGATGTCATCGCCAAGCAGCGCATCCGCGATCTGATCGGCACCTTGAACGAAGAGGAAGGCGTGACCGTCTTCTTGACTTCCCACGACGCGGGCGACGTTGAGCAGGTCTGCCGTCGCGCCATCGTCATCAACTATGGCGAGATTATCCTGGATGCCCCGGTATCAAAGCTCAAGCGCGACTACCTGAAGGCCAAGACGGTTGACCTGTTGCTCAATGAGCCTGTGGAAGTGCTGCTCGCCATCGATCCTGAGAGCCGCCAGCAACACTTGAGCGTCCAGTTGCCCTATGATACCGCAGGGATACGCATCCTTAAGGCCAATGGACGTGAGCTGACCCTGGAGATTGATACAGCTCGCTGTCCGCTAGAGCCGGTAGTGGCGGCAATCATGCAGCAGTGCCATATCATCGATATGACCATTACCGATCCGCCAATGGAAGAGATCATCGCCGCCATTTATAGCGAGAAGAGAGGCGATAAAGAGCAAAGCATAGAGCAGGACGCGACAGCAATAGCGACAGGAGAATAGGCATGGATATCACACTGCAAAAGCGAAACAAAGTCCAGCAATGGCGGGTGTCCATGCTGAAATACGTCGCAGTACTGCGGGTGAGCGTGGCCCATAGTCTGGCCTACCTGAGCGAAGTCTTCTTTCGCGCTTTGATGCTGGTAGTGATCGTTTTTATCCTGATCCAGCTATGGACAACCACCTTTGGCCTGCATGGCACAAAGGCCATGAACGGCTTTAGCATTGATGACATGGTCTGGTACCTGGTGATTGTAGAATCGCTGGCGATGTCAATGCCCGCGCTCACGCGGCGTATCGATCAGGAAGTACGCTCTGGTCAGTTGGCATACCTGTTGGGGCGGCCCTGTAGCTACATCCTCTACAACTATGCGCACTACCTGGGAGAGCGGCTGGTACGCCTGACAATGAATGCGCTCGTCGGCTCTGTGCTGGCATTGCTCATCGCTGGTTGGCCTCATTTTAGCTGGATGGGCATGCTGGCGTGGCCTCTGGTCGCTTTCATGGCTCTGAGCATTGACTTTGTCGCTTACTTCAGCATTGGGCTATTAGCTTTCTGGATTGAAGAAACGCAATCGTTTTCGTTCGTCTTCAGCCGTCTGACGCTTGTCTTAGGTGGTGTGCTGGCACCGTTGGAGATCTTCCCACAACCGTTTCGCAGCATCGCGCAGGCTCTGCCATTCAGCTCGCTACTCTATGGTCCGGCTCGCACGCTGGTACGTTTTGATCTGAACGGTTTCGGATGGCTGGTATGGCAGCAGGCGGTGACGTTAGGAGTAGGGTGTATCATTCTGCTTGTTATGTACCAGGTGGCGATCCGTCGTGTGAATATCAATGGAGGGTAGAGCAATGGCTGCGCTGAAAGCATGTGGTCGCTCATTGCGCTTTATTGCCGCATATGCCGCCGCCAATATCCAGGCGGCGATGGAATACCGGCTTGCTTTCATCGTCCAGATTGTTACCATGCTGGCAAATGATAGCCTCTGGATGTTTTTCTGGTGGAACTTCTTTCGTGCCTTCCCTCTGACCAATGGCTGGCACACGACTGATATTGTTATCATCTGGGCAGTCTCAGCCTGCGGCTTTGGCATCAGCGTGGGCGTGTTTGGCAATGCTCGTCAACTGGCGGCGCTGATTATGAATGGAGGATTGGACGCGTATCTGGGGATGCCGCGCTATGTTCTGCTGCACGTTTGTATTGCCGCTACCGATCCGACGGCGTGGGGCGATATTCTCTTCGCGGTGGGAGCGTACGCGCTCTTTCTGCATCCTGATCTATGGCACATCGCTCTGTTTGTGCTGCTCGCGTTAACAGTGGCCTGCATTTTCACCGCCTTCATCGTGATTCTCTGCTCCCTGGCATTCTTCCTGGGCAATACGGAGGGGCTGCAGCAGCAAATGTTGGGGGCGTTGATCTCGTTCAGCACCTATCCAATGGACATCTTTCATGGCGTTGTGCGGCTGGCTCTCTTCACGGTTGTGCC
>DASTZT010000496.1:0-5616 GCA_035764225.1 Ktedonobacteraceae bacterium | reverse complement strand
CGCGGTAACGGGCCGTAGAGAGGGTAGCGAGCAAGTAGCACATATCCCAATCGTTGTTATAACCCCCTGCCTGTTTGAAGGCATCGACATCCTGCCGTGTCAGCAGCGACTTGCCTTCGTGCTGTCCCCAATCGAGACCGTGAATCGTTCCGGTGACATATTCCGCGACGGCGATATCGGTAGCATGAAATGAGGCAAGCGTGCTGATGAGAATGCCATCGACATCGAAGAAAATAGTATCGAATGGCTGAGGAAATTGTAGATCCGGTCGTTTCCAGAGCGCCGGTGTATTCATGAAAAAGCCCCTTTGGTCATAAATAAAAAATCTTGTGTTTAGTTTATGCTATTGCCGCAGGCCGTGCAACAAGCAGAGATAGATGAATCAAGCTACCAGCACTTTAAGAAACTGGCGCACAATGGTTACGGCCACCATATAGACAACGATAGCAACCAGCGTTGAGACATCGATCATATAGCCATTATAGGGGAGTGATGGGAGCAGATTGTTGAAGGGGAGCAGCAATGGGGCGCTTAACAAGGAGATCCAGCGAGCAAACAGGCTTGTCGTAATGTCGAAAAAACTCAGCAGAAAATGGGTGAAGAGCAGCAATGAGAGCACTGATAATGCCAGGGCTAAAAGTTGATTGATTTTACGGACGATGGCTACGATAGTGTTTCTAACACCTCGCGAGAAGCGGCTGGACCACGCTTCACGGGGTAAATGACTGATCGGTATGGGAGCGGTAATACTGGAGAGAACGGGCTCAGTATTGGTGTTATACGGCATGTAGAGATCGTTCTCGTCTGGCCATTTGCTTCGCATTGCTTTTGCTCTCTTGTGACGGACACACCACAGCTACTCAATAAAAGAACGCATAGTTAAAAAACGCTTGCCGAAGGAAAACATATACAGACCACACCTACTATAATACATACCAGATATTTGCATACTAATCAACGGTAACAGTAATAGTGACATCTTTATCGTTTTCTCCCAGGATGTGGATTTGTTCCCAGCCCTCATGAGGAGCGTCGAGCAGCGTCTGCTGCAACAATCCAGCTTGATAGGCAATGACCTGCTCTCCAACCATGCGCTGCCGTTTCTGATCGCGTTGTAGGCAGATCAGTGGGGGGATGTTAAAGATAAGCAAGCAGTGATGGTAACGATGCCGCTGCGCCAACTCAAGCAGCCTGAGCCGTGCCTCTGGCTTGAGCGCAGTACTATCGGCGATGGTAAAGCGACCGTAAAACATCCGTTTATGGAGAATATAGTAGAAGAGGTCAAAGCTGTCGCGATTGACCTGCTGGTTGGTTTCGTCATCGCAAACGATGGCCCGGCAGCGGTCAGATGAAACGATCATCGTCGGTTTGAAGCCCGATCCTTTATGGGCCTCAATCAATTTGCGTGCAAATGTGCTTTTTCCGGCCCCGGCAGAACCACAGAGCGCCAGAAGCGTACGTTGAGGCAGGGTGATGGCTGACCGCTCTCCTCGCTCTTCCATGTGCCGTAGGCTGTCCATTGCGATGCATCCTTTCCTTTGATATAATGCGCATGCATGTATCCGCCATTATTGCATAGACCGTGGCGCGGAATGCATTGTGTTCTTGTGTCTATATTACAACAATCTGGTAAATGCTGCGAAGGCATTTCTGAACATACTAATTACTTGTCGAGGAGGAAGCTGTGTCTGTTGAAACAACGCTCACTGGAACCGAGATACGTACACGTTTTCTAGATTTTTTTGTCAGTAAAAATCATCTCAAGGTGCCTAGCTCGTCGCTTGTGCCGCGCAATGACCCGACGGTGTTATTGACGACCGCCGGAATGCAGCAGATGATTCCCTACTTTCTGGGGCGTGAAACCCCTCCGGCTGTCCGGCTGACCTCGGCACAAAAATGTTTTCGCACGACCGATATCGATATCGTGGGCAACCAGCGTACGCTCACCTTTTTTGAGATGCTCGGCAACTTTTCCGTTGGAGACTATTTCAAGCGCGATGCCATCAGCTATGCCTGGGAATTTCTGACCCGTGTGGTGAAGCTACCCGCCGACCGCCTACATCCAACGGTCCACCCAGAAGACGACGAGGCCCCTACATATTGGAGCGAGGTGGCAGGCTTTCCAGAAGAGGCGATTGTGCGCCTGGAAGATAACTGGTGGGGACCGCCGGGAGCATCTGGCCCCTGTGGACCCGATTCTGAGGTGTATTATGATCGCGGCGTTGAGCATGGTTGCGGACGCCCGGATTGCAAGCCGGGTTGTGATTGCGAGCGTTTTCTAGAGATCTGGAACCTGGTTTTTATGCAATACTACCAGGATTTCGATGGCACGCGGACGCCATTGCCGCGTAAGAACATCGATACTGGGATGGGCCTGGAACGTCTCTCAATGGTCATTCAAGGCAAAGAGTCGGTCTTTGATACCGATTTATTCCGCACCATCATCGATCATTTCGCGGCCCTCGCCAATACCGCCTATGGCAAAAACGAGCAGCACGATATCTCCCTTCGCGTCATTGCCGATCATGCCCGCGCACTGGTCTTTCTGGCTGCCGATGGCGTGCTGCCAAGCAATGAGGGACGTGGCTATATCTTCCGCCGCATTCTGCGACGCGCCGTGCGGCATGGCAAGCTGTTGGGTCTGGATCAGCCCTTCCTCTCGCAGGCTGCCAATGTCGTCATCAACCTGCTGGGCGACTACTACACCGAGCTACATAGCCAGCAAGCGCGAATTGTAGAGGTGTTGAGCCTGGAAGAGAAAAAATTTGGCCTGACGCTCAATACCGGCCTCTTGCTGCTCACCGAACTGCTGGAGAGTTTGAGGCAGCGCCAACAGACAGTTATTCCGGGTGAAGAGGTTTTCAAGCTCTATGATACGCATGGTTTTCCGGTTGAGCTGACGCAGGAAATTGCCGCCGAGCAGGGCTTCACGGTTGATACTGCTGGCTTTGAGCAGTCGATGCAGCGTCAACAGGAGCGTAGCCGTTCGGCGAGTGTCTTTGTGCAGGCTCGCGATGACGAGGCCCTTGCCCGCATCCTCAACAAAGTTGGTACTACCGAATTTACTGGCTATCAAGGAATTACTAGTAGTGGCAACATTGTTGGTCTGGTTGTGGATGGCGAAGAGGTCGAGAGCATCAGCGCGCCGCAGCAGGCTCTGGTAGTGCTCAACACGACCCCTTTCTATGCCGAAAGCGGCGGTCAAGTTGGCGATCAGGGTGATATCACCGGACCAATGGGTGTTTTTCGCGTGCGAGATACGCGCCGTCCTTTGAAAGGGATGATCGTCCACTACGGCAATATTGCCGAGGGCCATTTGCGGCCAGGGGATAGCGTGCAATCCGAGGTCATCGAATCGAATCGTGAAGATACCATGCGCAACCATAGCGCCACGCATCTATTACATAAAGCTTTGCGCGATTTATTGGGGCCACAGGTGGAGCAGCGAGGCTCGCTGGTTGAGCCGGAACGATTGCGCTTCGACTTTAGCTGTCCGCGTCCGCTTACCCCGGCGGAGATCGTGCAACTTGACGAGCAGATTAATCGCTGGATACGTGCCGACTTCCCTGTACGTACTAATATTATGCCTTTGCAGGATGCGCTAAGTACAGGCGCGATGGCCCTATTCGGCGAGAAATACGAAGATCTCGTACGCGTTGTATCAATGGGGAGCAGTACCGAGCTGTGTGGCGGGACGCATTGCGCGTCAACGGGACAAATCGGTCTGTATATCACCGTTCAGGAAGCCAGTATTGCGGCAGGCATCCGGCGGGTAGAGGCGCTGACCGGGCGTGCGGCTGAGGCGTACTGGCGCAAACGGAGCATGATGGTGGATGGATTAGCAGGCAGATTACAGACCCCGGCGGACACGCTGGAGCCGCGTATCGAGCAGCTTTTGCAGGATCTGACCCAGGCTCGTCGTCAGATTGCCCAGTTTCAGCGCGAGGACGCTCTGCGCCAGGCTGATGCGCTGGTGAGCCGTGCCCGTGAGGTAGCAGGCGTGCCGGTTATTGCCGCGATTGTCAGCGTTCCTGACGACAAAGTGCTGCGAGAAATGGGCGATATCGTGCGCAGCAAGCTTGACAACCCTGGAGTGGTTGTGCTGGCCAGCGTTTTTGATGAGCGCGTAGGCATTCAGGTAAGCGTTGATGCGGCCTTAACAAAACGTGGCCTGCACGCGGGCAAGATCGCGGGCGCTGTCGGTGGACGGCTCGGTGGTAAGGGCGGTGGACGGCCTGAGTCTGCTCAGGGTGGTGGCAAGAATAAGGCTGAGCTAGATGCAGCCCTTGCTCTTGTGGTAACGTTGGTAAAAGAACAGCTCAAGTGACCTTTGCCAACCGGGTGACTTTTGTGCTATAACGTACAAAAATGCAGTAAAAATGTAGTACTGAGGAATAGCGTATCCGGCGCGTGATGTTAGCGGAACAATAGATTCGGGACGGACAGATGAAAAATCTTCTTCACAGTCTGCGCAACCTCTGGGGAGGGCGCGAAGAGCGTGATGAGTATGCAGGCGAGTACGATGAGTATGATGAGGATGACGTAGCTGCGGCTGACGGCGATCAACGTCAACTTTTCACTGCGCTTGATATTGGCACTGCCTTTGCAAAAGCTCTTATCGTCGAAGTGCGGGGGGACCATGCGGAAGTGCTTGGAGTGGGGCGTTATCCTCAGAGTTATACGCATATGTCTGATGGTATTGTGACGGATATACCCGGCGTCATTGCGAATTGTAATGAGGCTCTGCTCAGGGCAGAGAAAGCGGCTGGTGGGATTATTGCCCCGTCAGCCGTGATCGGGATTGCGGGGGAACTGGTCAAAGGGAGTTCTATCACGGTCAGCAAGCAGCGCCAGAACCCGACGAAGCAGATTACCGTCGAGGAGCTGGAAGCCTTGATTATGAACGCGCAGCAGAAATTGCTCAAGAGTGCGAAGGAGCGGATCGCGGCGGAAACGGGCTATCAGAATATCGATGTACGTTTAACTAATGCTGCGGTCATCTCTGTTCGTATTGACGGGCAAACGGTCAACAACCCGATCAGCTTTCGCGGGCGTCACTTCTCGCTCACACTTTTTAGCGCCTTTGCTCCTTTAACGCAGCTAGGGGCGCTAGAAACGGTGGCACAGGGGCTGGATCTAACCCTGATGACCATTGTCGCGGAACCATACGCCTTAGCCCGCTGCTTAAGCACCAACGCCAGTGCCGATAGCGGGGCGATTTTTATTGACATCGGCGGGGGCACCACCGACATCGCTCTGGTACGGCAGGGTGGTATTGAAGAGACGCGGATGTTTGCATTGGGGGGAAGAACCTTCACGCGGCGTATTGCCACAAGTAAGGGCACCTCAATAAAAGATGCTGAACGGCTAAAAATCAGCTATAGTAATGGGGAGATTAAGGGGGGAGCCAAAGACGAAATTCAAGCTATCCTTGCGCCTGAGTGCCAGACGTGGATGGATAGTGTCGAGTTGTTGATCGATGAATTGGCAAAGGGAGAATTATTGCCGCCAGCGATTTATGTCGTGGGGGGCGGAGCCGGGTTAACCGATATCCATCAGAAGCTCGAAGCTTTTCCCTGGACGGAGCGGCTCCCGTTTTCGCGCCTGCCCATTATC
>DASTZT010000495.1:0-3322 GCA_035764225.1 Ktedonobacteraceae bacterium | reverse complement strand
GTCGTGCGGAAACAGTGCAGGCTCGACAACAGCAATACGTAAATGCACGACATGCTTTTCCTACGAATAGTGCAGTATATCGCAAATCGATATCCTAACCATAATAATAATAATAACAAGAACGATAGGTGTTTGTCAATGGGGGACAGATGAGGTAGGTTGAGCGGTGATAATAGTGAAAGATGGGCTTTGTAGAAAAGCTATGCTGAAAAGAAGTATAATAGAAAAGGTACAAGATATTATTCATAGGATATAACATTCTGTTGCATAAATCAACCCTGAGGCAGGGCAAGCACGAGGCCCCCACCCCATCACCGCCCATCCCCTTGCCCCTACCGATTCCCCCACGATCTCCCTCCAAAAAACATCATAGAACGGGATCGACGGTGGTCGGACGGATGGTCATGTTGGTAGGGGCAAGGGGCCGGGTGAGGCGGCCTCGTGCTTGCCCTGATTGCTTGCTCCTACGCTTATTTGGGTACAACGCCGACGGCGAAACCGGCCCAGTATTTTAGGAAGGTGGGGCGGCTCATAACCTGCATATTGAGGCGGGATGAGACGGCTAGATAGATGCTCTGGGCGTTGCCTCCCCTCATGACGAGCAGGTGCCCACCGGACCAGCGAGCAGGTGGGAAGCCGATGATGACAGGGGTACCCTTGTTAGCAACGCTGATGATATCATCCAGCGAGTATTTGGTGAGCCAGACGGCCTTAAAACCAAACTGAGCTACGGTGTGATCAATGCCGACCGGCTCCAATAAACCCAGTTCGGGCGTAATTTCACCAATACGCGACTCGACGTTGAGAATATCGGTAATGCGGTAATGATTGCCGTATGAGTTAATTACTTCGGTCATAGAGGCTGCGGAACAGGCGGAATAGGCCCATTTATCATATTCTTGCTGCGAGCTGTACTGGGCTGGATCGAGCTGGCTCAGTCGGACAAGGGATTTTGAAGCGCCCGATGTCTCTGGCAACATTTGCATGGCGGAGGAAGTGCTGGCAACGGGTGTTGAGGCTACAGCGGCATCCGGCCACGCAGAAGGGACAAGCACGCCAGTATCAAACACTAACGATCTGAGGGAGAAGAAGCTGAAGCCGAAAAGGGCTAGCAAGATGAGGAGAATACCCAACCAGGGCGTCTGTGCTCCCGCGCGGATACCAAAGATGGCTCCAAGATTGATCGATGGGAAAATGCCATTCCAGGAGCGCCGTTCGGTTCTTGTCACAGAACGCTTGATACGCCTTTGTCTGTTCATACCAGTACGACGTACAACACTATCGCGCGCAATATACGACACTTCCTGCTGATGAGAAAGCGAGGTTTTGAGAGAGAGTAGCAGACCAGCAACAGTAATCGTCAGCGCAATAGCGAGGAGCGTGAGCAGGAGAATAATCATCAACAGTCCTTTCCAAAAACTTCATCCCTGTGCTTTAAAATATACCATTACATCCCATCTCTATGCAATGCAAAATGCCCCATGTTCTTGTAGCATTACAGCAGAAAAAGAGATGCGCACAGGACGGAACCCATCTCCTTCGTACCGACCTGCTTGTAGCGCGTCCAATTTATTGCCCGTCCTCCCCGTTGCCTTCGCTCAAATGCAGCCTGGCATGTGATCGTCCCAAAGGCATCCGAGAATCGTGCTCCGTTCGGTCGATGCAACGAGTTCGGAGTATTGCCAATAAATTGGACGCGCTGAAGCCAGTCGGTACGAAGAGAGTCTTCTCCCTCCAATGCCGGGCAGCATCTAGCGAAAACTGAAATGCCCTGAGCACTATGGCGCTACGCATGACAAGATAGCACTTATGGTATATGATTATCAGCAAATCATCAACTTTCAGCAAGCTATTAAAAACAAGAGGAGCGATGCGATGTATATCTACTACATTCTACGCGGGACGCAGGGCGACACAACGGTGGAGCTTGAGGACGAGATTAACGAGGAGCAATTTTCTGGCGTGGATCTCTCCGATGCCCTGGCGATCATCAACCACCTGATACAGAAAATTCGCGCCGCAGGCACCACTGGAGAATGGGAAGAGTGCGACCTGACCGATTCGGCCTTCGAGAGCGAAGACAGCTATATTTATATCAATAATCGCTGGATGCGCCGCTCCGACGCTCCCTGGCGCAAAGACAAATTCAACTAATATCTAAACTGAACATACTTATCGACTATAGGAAATCTATATGCCCACACTCGCAGGTTGGCTGACTGGCGAACAGGTTCCAACAGAGATTATTGAGCAGACATTGCTGGCGATGGGTAATGTGCTGGGTCAGCATGGGGGACAGCCAGCCCATACGATCCATCCGGGATCTGGCTTGATCGCCTTTTCCGATCCGGCATATGCAATGGCACAAAATGACGATCCGTCGGTGCTTGATTGGGTGCCAGATCGTCGCACCCTCGTCTATCGCCGACCACTTTCAGGGCTGCACCCGCTCTACTATATCGAAAATTGGCCCGATCAGGGGAATCTGCTCTTTGCCAGCGAAATCAAAGCCCTTTTTGCCGTTGGTGCGCCACGCCGCCTGCATCTTGCGGCACTCGATACCTTGCTGCGTTACGGCTTTATCCCTGCTCCCTGGACGGCCTTCAAAGATATTCACGTTGTTCCGGCTGGCTGGCTGCTCCGCTGGCAACGCGCTAAAACCGTGCTTAATCAAGCCACCGATTACCATCTTGATAGATCGCTCACTCCATCGAACACCCTTGACCAGCTTGCAGTCGCGCTGAACAATGCCACCGCTCATATGCTTCCCCCGCACAAACAGCTCATTGCCCTGACTGGCGGTGATCTCCCTTCCGCGCTCACCACCATTCTTGCCACGCGTCATACTACAACCCCATTCAGTGTAGCTTCCTTTGGCTATACGAAATCGCGCTCTTCCAGGCTATGGCAGGCTGGAGAAGCGATTGCGCAAGCTTGCCAACGCACTTTTCTCGCAATCACGGGCGTTGATCAGCCGGAATTCTGGACGGCGGTGATAGCTGGCATAGAGGCTCCCTGCCTGGATACACGGCCCCTGGCCTTGCACCAACTGCTCCATACGGTCGCAAACGAAACAGGGGCACGCATTGCCATTAGCGGTCTGGGTTCACGCGTGTTGTTTGATACTGCCATGCCTAAACCAGGAGAGCAAGTTTCTGGCGAGCAACCGGATATACTAAATTGGTATGAATACATACAAACAGCAGCACATGGTCAGGCGAGATTACCACTCTGGTCTCCTGATGCAGCAACAGCCATACAGGCGGAGGAACCCTGGGTGTACTCTTTGCACGCTCGCAAGCTGGCACGGCACGCAATACAG
>DASTZT010000494.1:0-7953 GCA_035764225.1 Ktedonobacteraceae bacterium | reverse complement strand
TCGTTTGAACTTTGTGCAGCCTGGGCTACCGCGCCAACTGGCAAATCTGGCAGGCTTCTCGTATGCCACCGCGATCAACCCGGCCTCTTCGATGTGGATGGGCTTTGTTGACCAGCAATTGGCGGGCAGCGCTCCCAGCGCCTCGGTCGTGACCTTTGCAGGCACCAGCCATGCTCACCTGACGACCGCCGTTGCAGGTGATTACTTCGACAATGGCTCGATCATGCACTTGTCTCATAACATCGATGACCTGGGGCAGTTCTACAACACAGATCCTAATAAGTTCGCTGGGGCGGAAGATTATAGTGAGCGTATACAGTACATGTTCCGCTCCAAACAACCGAATGGCGCGGCAGGCCTGCCGTTCCCGATGGATCCTAACGATGGCTTCACCAATGGTGGCGGCATGGGTGCGCCCACGGGCAGCCTTGCTACGCAGCAGAAATCAGCCTATATTCCTGATCCTGCCTTTGGAGACCATGATTACACGAACAACTACGACCCCGATCTGTTGGCTCAAGGCACCAAGCAGTATCGTGTGGGCCACGAGCAAGCGTTGCAGCGCTCCTCCCGTGCTTCGGATGGCACCCCATTGCACATCCGCAATGATGGTCCCGGCCTCAGCTCGATGGACGTGCCCGATGGCTCGATCCAGCCAACGTTGGAGTTCATGGTCTTCGTGCCCACGGCGGAGTTCTTCCGCGTGATGCGCGTCAATGCGGCCTCGCTCGATCTGGTAGCAGTCAGCGAAGGTGGCACAGGCACCAGCGTCCCTGCCGGTGTCACTGGCTGCGCTGCCGAAGATGATGGGCTGGAACGTTTCATCACGGCCACGCGCCGCCAGAACTTCCTGTGCCCACCACGTCGCCATCGCTCGTTCCCTCTGCTTGAGCTTACCTAAGAGAGCAACGCCTGGAAACAGGTGATCGAAAATCTCTTTTAGCTCAAAAAACTTTGAAGAGACGGTACTCTTGCAAAGAGTGCCGTCTTTTGCTTAAGCCCAACGGACCAGGCCCACTTCGTACTTTTCTTTCAGCTCTGGATGGAAAGGCACAACGCGGATATTGTAAGCAATGCTCCCACTGGCGTCGGGCTGCAAGCGAATATCGTAGCGATAAGAACCATCAAGCTCGCGTCTGGTATAGTTCATGGGCAACGCATGCTCAGGCACGATCTGTTCATCCTTAGCATCGCCGTAAACCAGCTCGACACAAAGATCCTCAGGAGTGAGGTCTGCCACGCGCACCCAGGCTCGGACCTCGATAGCTTCTCCCAGACTGAGTTGTCCCTCGCGGCGTCCATCAACATAGAGTTCCAGCGAATTCCACTTCTGGCGAATGCGTTCCTTCCATAGTGCAAGAGTGCGGGCGCGTTCGTAATGGTTTTGTGCAATTTGCATGCTCTGTTGAATTGCTGGTATATAGTAGAGGGTCGTGTATTCCTTAACCATGCGGCGCATACTAAACTGGGGAGTGCAGGTGCGAATGGCCTCTTTCATCGTGGCAATCCAGTGGTGAGGTATACCCTCTTCATCTCTATCAAAGAAGGAGGGAATGATCTCTTCTTCGAGTAGATGATAGAGGGAGAGGCTATCAGCTTCCGCCTGAATTTCCTGGTCATGGTACTCGCGTTCCTCCCCGATGGCCCAGCCGTTGTGCCCGTTGTAGCCTTCAGCCCACCAGCCGTCGAGAATGCTACAGTTCGGCTGCCCATTTAGCGCGGCCTTTTGTCCACTGGTGCCACTGGCTTCATAGGGACGAATCGGGTTGTTTAGCCAGAGGTCAGTGCCAGAAACGAGGTAACGCGCCATCTCGATATCGTAGTTTTCCAGGAAGATGATCTTGCCACGAAACTCATCGCTGCGTGAAGTGCGATAGATCTGTTCGATCAGAGCTTTGCCGGGTTCGTCCGCCGGATGTGCCTTGCCCGCGAAAATGATCTGCAAGGGGCGTTTCGGGTCGTTTAAGAGGCGTAGCAGGCGCTCGCGGTTGCGAAAAAGTAGGGTTGCACGCTTATAGGTCGCGAAACGGCGTGCAAAGCCGATAATCAGGGCGTTGGGGTCCAGCATCTGTTCGAATTCTGCGATCTGGAGCGCACCCTCGCCCAGGCGCAAATGTTGCTTCTGCAAGCGCTGTCGGGCATACTCAATCAAACGTTCTTTGCGGACTGTGTGCGTTTTCCATAATTCTTGATCTGGAAGATTGTCAATACGCTCATTCCAGAATTCGGGCTGGTCCACATAGCGTCCCCAATCTGGATCGAGGTAGCGTCCAAAAAGCTCGTTTATTTCGGGAGCGATCCATGAGAAGGTATGGACGCCGTTGGTAATGTAACCGATGGGGATCTCATCCACGTCAATGCCAGACCAGAGGAATTGCCACATCCTGCGTGAAACATGACCATGCAACTTGCTCACTCCATTATGCATGCCCGTGAGCTTGAGCGCCAGCACCGTCATGCTATACGTGGGGCCCCATCCATGATCCTCGCGCGCAACCTCCATAAACTGATCGCGATTGAGGCCGAGCTGGCACCAGTAGGAGCCAAAGTATTTATCGATCAGGTCATAGTTGAAGGTGTCGTTCCCGGCGGGTACGGGGGTGTGGGTGGTGAACAGCGCGTTGGCTTTGATGACTTCGCTGGCTGCCTGGAAGGTGAGGCCTGTTGCAATCAGCTCGCGGCAACGCTCCAGGCTGAGGAAGGCGGCGTGTCCTTCATTGATATGCCAGGCTGCCGGGGTGATGCCAAGCGCACGTAATGCGCGCACACCGCCGATACCCAGCACAATCTCCTGCGAGATGCGCATCTCGCGATCACCGCTGTAGAGACGGGCCGAGAGTTCTCGATCTGCCGGGGCATTGGGAGCTACGTCGGTATCCATCAAATAGAGTGGGATGCGTCCTACCAGCAGCTTCCAGATCTTGGCATAGATCCGGCGTCCTGGCAGGTCAACGCTAATCACAATCTCGTTGCCGTCGGCCCCGACGGCGGGAACGGCAGGTACTTGCGAGAAATGAAGTTTGTCATATGATGCCTCTTGCCTGCCGTCACGAGTGATCCGTTGATTGAAATAGCCTTGAGGGTAGAGAAAGCCCACTCCGACGAAGGGGAGGCCAAGATCGCTTGCTTCTTTGCAATGGTCCCCAGAAAGAATACCCAGGCCACCGGAATAGATAGGCAATGCCTCATGCAGGCCGAATTCTGCTGAGAAGTAGGCAATCGTTTTTCCTGCCAGCTCAGAATAGTTCTGCGTAAACCAGGTCTCATCCGGGCGCGGATGCATGTAGTGGTCGAAGTCGCTAATGACGCTGTCGTATTGGCTGAGATAGTCAGCGTCCTCGGCGGCCTTTTCTAGATGTTGCGGTTGTACCTCACTCAGAAAGCGAACGGGATTATGTCCAACTTGCTCCCATAGATCGGGATTGAGGGAGCCGTAGAGGGCGCGAGCTTCAGGATGCCAACTCCACCACAAGTTATAAGCCAGTTCATACAGGCGGTTGATCCGAGTTGGCATCACGGGAAAGACTGTGATGCGGCCATAGACTTTCACTGGGCCACGTTTCCTTTCTTCTCATTGGCGGTGGTAAATTTCGTGCTGCGTGGGCTCTTTACTACCAGTATAAATTTTCCGAAAAACGGGGTCAATGTGTGGGAGGGGGGCGAAAAAGCCGGTGCAATGAGATGCTCACAAGCAATGACACAATACCATTGGGGAGCCATTAGAGCATATTGTGCCATTGCTTGTGAGCATCAGATGATTTGGAATATCTGATATTAGTACTAATGGGTCAAGCTATCCCCTTTAGCTATCATGCATCTTGATCCAGCCATGCCGTAATGCGTGGACCACTGCCGCCGTTCGATCATTGACCGACAGCTTCTTCAAAATCGACGTAATATGGTTTTTTACCGTCTGGTCGCTGATTTTGAGAGATTTGGCGATTTCCTTATTGCTGTTGCCCCGTGCGATATAGTCTAGAATTTCCACTTCCCGACTGGAAAGCGGCGAATAAAGATCCCTGGTGCCATTGTCCTCCTCTTCTACCGTCAGTTCGCGGAATGATTTAAGGACGCGACTGGCCAGTTGTGGCTTGGAGAGAACATCGTCGTTAATTAAATACTCGCCGTGACTGACTTTGCGTACCGCCTCGGCCAGCTCGTCTGGCGTAATACTGCGCGTATAATATGCGGCGGCACCAACTTTAATCGACTGGAACAGGCGCTCTTCATCCTCGGAAGGAGTCAGGATGATAATAGCCATGCGAGGTGCGATATGGCGCAGCTGGCGAGCTATCTCTAGAGGATCGGAGGTAACAAGGCCAGCATCGATCAGGGCTACATCGGGGTTACTGGCGCGCGCCATTTCAAGTACTTCGGTGGCGTCAACAGACTCACCAAGAATGACGCAGTCACCCATTCGTTCTAATGTCGCACGGATACCCTCACGGAACAGGGGTTGTTCATCAACAATGATGACGCGTATTGTTTCCATGTGATCCCTTCAGAAGGACAGGCAGCGTAGAGCCCACGCCCCGCTACCTGAACTCTTTCTATATACTATGTATAATTCCAATATCTGAAGTTGTCATTGCCCCTTACCTTAATAGCAGGGGGGCGCTTGTGATTGTTGCACCATTATACACACAATTTGCGTTACGAACAATTGGTATCGAGGGGGAATTTCTCTAGCCTGATTGCATGTCTGGTTCAAAGAGGAGAAAGTCGGAGGACAAACCCTGCAACATTGTTCGTCGGGCTTGTCCTCTTTCTGTTTAAGCAAGGGAGCGGTTGCTCCTGATTCTCTTGGCTCGTTAGATGCGTTCCAGGCGGCTCAGGGTGGTGTTGATACCGACGCGCAGGCTTTCAATGACGCCTCGGCCTGTCACCGCGACCGCTTCAAAGCTTGGGACTCTGTAGGGATTAAGATATTTTTCCAGTACGGAGACCGGAAGAATATCCTGAAGATCGCGTTTGTTCCATTGCATTACCAGGGGAAAATCCGTTGCAACTTTATTCATGCGTTGGAGTTGTTCCTGAAGCTCGTTCCAGCACTCAATATTTTCTTGCAGCTTGCTCGCCTGCGAG
Source organism: Ktedonobacteraceae bacterium (assembly GCA_035764225.1). GTDB lineage: Bacteria > Chloroflexota > Ktedonobacteria > Ktedonobacterales > Ktedonobacteraceae > DASRHT01. The sequence continues at coordinate 2,868 of DASTZT010000494.1, read as the reverse complement.
TCCGCAACAAAAATCACGCAATCGGCCCCTTTGAGCACAGAGATGCGTGTCTGTTGATAGAGGATTTGTCCTGGGACGGTGTAAAGTTGGAAACGAATTTGGAATCCATGAACCTTCCCCAGTTCAAGTGGGAGCAGGTCAAAGTACAGAGTACGTTCAGTTTCTGTATCAATAGAGACCATATCACCGACATCTTGAGGGTTAACCGCCTGGTGAATGTAATGAAGGTTAGTGGTTTTACCACATAGACCAATCCCGTAATAGACGATTTTACAGTTGATCTCTCGTTTCGCCATATTGATAAGGGACATACTTGGTTGTTCTCCTGCTCCTACCTGTCATACGCGCCGCTACCTGCACGTTCCAAATTCGGGCCATCAAATAGCGAAATAAGCTATTTGTATCGGGAACAGTATATCTTATTTTGGTGAGATTGCCAATATGTTCTGTTGTGTCTGCTAAAGTGCGGTAGAGTTAACCAACGTTCCATTGACGAACAGCGCGGAAAGGGCTAGACTAGCAAACAAAAGAAACCATCGCTCACCAGGATATACAAGAGAACGAAGATGAGGCACAACACATGACAACTGCTGCATATACACCAATTGATACCAGCTTTGAGGTGGTAATTGGCCTTGAGGTGCATTCGCAATTACTCACGAAGAGTAAGATGTTTTGTTCCTGCCATACAGGCTATGCCAACGCTGCCCCCAATACCCACGTCTGCCCGATCTGTATGGGCATGCCCGGCGTGATGCCAGTGATTAACGAAGAGGCGGTCACGTATACAATTATGACGGCGCTCGCGCTCAATTGCACGATCCCGGAATATTCCAAGTTTGACCGTAAGAGTTACCCCTATCCTGATCTGATGAAGGGCTATCAAATTTCGCAATACGATGTTCCGCTCAGCCGCGATGGCTATCTGGAGATTGATGTGCGCGGCGAAACGCGGCGTATTGGCATTACCCGCGTTCATCTAGAAGAAGATACGGCGCGCCTGCTGCATCCCGATGGCTATAGTTTGATCGATGTCAACCGCTCCGGCACACCGTTAATGGAGATTGTCAGCGAGCCGGATATGCGTAGCCCTGAAGAGGCACGCCTGTACATGCAAAAGTTGCGCGAAGTGCTGGTCTATCTTGGGGTTGCGTCCGGGCGTATGGAAGAGGGAAGCTTGCGCTGTGATGCGAATATCTCGGTGCGCCCGCGTGGACAGCAAGAGCTGGGCGTCAAAACCGAAATCAAAAATATGAATAGCTTCCGGGCTGTGGAGCGCGCGCTCGACTATGAGGCGCGGCGACAAATTGCGCTGATCCGCGAAGGGGGAGTGATTCACCAGGAGACGCGGGGTTGGGTCGAGACAAAGGGCGTGACGGTAGGGCAGCGCAGTAAAGAGCATGCCAACGACTACCGTTACTTCCCCGAACCTGATTTGCCGCCCTTGATTATCAGTCGGGCGCGGGTTGAAGAGATACAGGCGAGCCTGCCAGAACTGCCCGATGGTCGCCGTTTGCGCTATAGCAGCGATTATGGGCTTTCTGAGCAAGATGCGAATGTGATGACGGAGGATAAGGCGCTAGGTGATTACTTTGAGCAGGTGATGGCTGTCTCCCCAGGTGCTGATTACAAAGCGCGAGCCAAAGCTGCCAGCAACTGGCTCTTGAGCGAAGTGGTGCGCTTGCTCAAGGCCAATGCCGTCTCTATCCAGGATTGTTCGCTTGCTCCGGCTGCCTTAGCAAATCTATTGGACCTGCTTGACAAGGAGCGTATCACCGGCAAGCAAGCGAAGGAAATTCTGGAAGAGTCCTTTGCTTCAGGAGAACTGCCGGAGGATATCGTCACCAGAAAAGGGATCAAGCCGCCAATTAGCGATACAGGGACGTTGGAGCGCATTATAGAAGAGGTAATTGCGAACAATCCCAAAGCCGCCAACGATTATCGTGGTGGTAAAACGAATGCGTTGCAATCGCTTGTTGGTCAGGTTATGAAACAGACGCGCGGACAGGCGAAAGCTGATATGGTGCAGGCCCTGTTAAGAAAAAAACTGGACGAAGCGGCGCAATAGGGGTCCAGCATATCGGAGATGCATTACGGCATCTGGCAAAGATGGAGCGAAAATTTGTGGCGATCATAGCAAATTTTCGCTCCGTCTTTGCAAAATCTCGGATTTGGGCTGCTCAGCCATTGCATGCATCAAGAGATAGGACTATACTAGAGGCAATGTGGTGTCCTTTTTTAGGAAATGTGCCGAGGGAAACCAGCGCACCACAGGCAGCAAAAATTTTCTCAAAGAGGTGAATCTATGCACGATGACGTGAAATCATTCAACCCGTATCGTATGGCAGTACAGCAGTTTGAACTGGCCGCCGAAAGATTGAACCTTTCGGAGAGTATGCGCGAGATCTTGCGTAAACCCAAACGCGAGCTGGCTGTCAATTTTCCTGTACGCCTTGATAATGGCCAGATCAAGACCTTTACGGGATATCGCGTGCAACATAATGTCAATCGTGGTCCGGCTAAAGGAGGAATTCGCTACAGCCCTGACGTGACGCTGGATGAAGTCAAGGCGTTGGCGATGTGGATGACGTGGAAATGTGCCGTTGTTGGCATCCCATACGGTGGGGCAAAAGGTGGCGTTATTTGTGATCCCAAGCATATGACCCCCAGCGAACTGGAGCGCATGACCCGCCGCTATGCAACTGAAATATCCATTGTTATCGGGCCTCACAGTGATATTCCTGCTCCCGATGTGAATACCAATTCGCAGGTGATGGCATGGATTATGGATACCTATTCCATGCATGAGGGTTTCTCTATTCCTGCTGTTGTTACCGGCAAACCCCTTTCGATTGGTGGCAGTGAGGG
>DASTZT010000493.1:0-6623 GCA_035764225.1 Ktedonobacteraceae bacterium | reverse complement strand
TAACGCATGGGACGCTCGCGGATGCGCTGAAAAATGCCGCTGAAATGATAATTGGCCCACAGGAGCATTTTCTGGCAATCGGGATGGGAGCCACCGATGATCTGACCACGTTGCGAGGCGAAATAGAGGCGGCCACCAGAGCGGTTGAGAAGAACGGCGCGCTGATACTCGTCGATCTGATGGGAGGGAGTCCTGCGAAGGCAAGCTCTCATCTCGCCTTCGCGGGCACGCCTGTGATTTGTGGGGTTAACCTTCCAATGCTACTTGAGGTGCTGGTACAACGTGAAGATGTGACGCTGCAAGAGCTAACAGCCATCGCTATGCAAGCTGCGAAAGAGGGAGTGATCAATCTCACCTGGCAGTTGACTGGCAAATAGCTCTCTGTAATTTCATCCAAGCTCACTTAAAGGGACGGAGTAAGCACGCATGACCATCACAGCTATTCGAGGGATCGCAGCATCTCCTGGCATAGCGGCTGGCCCAATTTTCCGCTACGAAGTAGGTAAAGTTATTGTTGAACAGCAACACGTTGAAGATGTGCAGCGTGAAATTGCTCACCTGGACGCCGCCCTGCAACAGGCGGAAGAGGAAATACAGGCTTTATTGCTGCGAACCCAGCAAGACATTGGCTCCAAAGAAGCGGCTGTCTTCGAGGCTCATCAACTGTTCCTCGCTGATCCAGAACTGCTTCAGCAGGTACAGGCCACCATTCAGGAGCAGTCTGTTAGCGCCGCCTATGCGTGGCAGCAAGGAATCGCTCAGTATGCCGCTCAATTGCGTGCCATCAGCGACGAATATCTTGCTGCACGGGCTGCGGATGTAGAGGATGTGGCTCAACGCGTGCTGCGTATTCTCCAGGGGATAGGTACGCCCACGAGTAAACTGGTAGAGCCGACAGTGATTGTTGCGACGGAGCTGACTCCTTCCGACACCATGCGTTTCGAGAAGAAGAACGTACTCGCCTTTTGTACCGCCACTGGTGGCGCAACCTCGCATGTGGCCATTTTAGCGAAGGCGCTTGGTATTCCTGCTATCACCGGACTGGGTAGAGGGGTAAGCCAACTACACAACGGGATGCAAGTCATAGTGGATGGCACGACAGGCGATGTATTGCTTGAGCCTGATACGCAGACACTGGGGAGCTATCAACGACGGGCAGAGATGCTGACACACATGCAGCAGGACGCACTCCGCCTGGCACAAGAGCCAGCGATAACACGGGACGGAATACACGTCAAGGTGGTTGCGAATATTGGAGCGCCAGAGCAGGCCGCTGAGGCCCTGGCTTGTGGCGCGGAAGGCGTTGGCTTGTTGCGTACCGAGTTCTTATTTCTGGAAAGGGAGGCCGCGCCCGATGAAGATGAGCAGGTGGCCGTCTATCGCTCGGTGTTGGAAACGATGGAGGCGCGTCCAGTCGTTGCCCGTACGCTCGATATTGGCGGAGATAAACCAGCTCCCTATCTCGACATGCCTGCCGAGATGAATCCTTTCCTGGGCGTTCGTGGCATTCGTCTGGCGCTGACAAAGCCCGACCTCTTTCAAACTCAGTTGCGTGCCCTGCTACGGGCTGGTGTTGGGCATACCCTCAAGCTGATGTTTCCGATGGTTGCGAGCAGCGAAGAAATACAGGCGATTCGAGAGCACCTGCAACAAGCAACCACAACGCTGACCGCCCGCAGGGTCAGCTACACCGAGCAGTTTGAGCTTGGGATCATGGTCGAGTTGCCCGCAGCCGCCTTGATGGCTGATACGCTGATTGAGCTGGTGGATTTCTTTAGCATTGGCACAAACGACCTGGCTCAATATACCCTGGCAGCCGACCGCACCAACCCGGAAGCCGGTGGACTGGCGGATGCTCTCCATCCTGCGGTGCTTCGCCTGATCCGTATGGTAATCGAAGCTGCTCATGCGCAAGGGAAATGGGTTGGCCTCTGTGGCGAACTGGCTGGCGATCTCTTAGCCATTCCAGTACTGCTGGGATTGGGGCTGGATGAGTTCAGCGTCACCCCTCGATCAGTGCCGCCGGTCAAGCAAGTACTGCGCAGCTATAGCGTACAAGAGGCGCGTGAAATTGCCCGGCAAGCCCTCGCTCTGGGCAATGCCTCTGAAGTACGAGCATATTTGCTCTCGACCAGGCAATAGGAAGCAAGTTCTTGCCCGCTTTGCACTAATAAGAAGCTCGCAAGGAAAAACATTAGGGAGGAAGGCAGGGAGGCAGCGTTAGACAAAAGCGACTGCCCTCCCCCGGACGACCAGAACTCTCGACCCAGATACGTCCTCGCATCGCCTCAACAAGCCGTTTACAGAGGTAGAGTCCCAGACCTGTCCCGCGCGTGGTTCCGGCCACATCACGCTTGAGACGCACGAATTTCTCAAAGAGCAGAGGAAGCTCTTCAGCAGGAATGCCAGGGCCAGCATCCCGGATTGAAAGAGATATGGGGGAAGAAGGAGCCGGGTGCGTAGCCACAATGTGGATCGTTGTCTGCCTGGGAACATACTTGAAAGCATTGGAGAGCAAATTCTGCACCACCTGACGCAGCAATTGCGCATCGGCCCAGACCATAATCTGCTCCGGCACCTGCACGCAGATGGTATAGGCATCCCTCTCTTCATGGGCCAATTGGGCCAACACCTCCTGGAGCAATTGCTGCAAACAAATGGCCTCTGGCCTGGCTATAGGGATTTCACTCACCACATTGGTGGTATCCAATACCCGATTGACAAAATCGACGAGGGTTTCCTGGCTCACCATTGCCTGCTCCAGCATCTGTATCCTCTCTGCTGGCCCCAACTGCTCATGATACTCTTTGAGCAGTTCCAGAGAGCCTCCCAACACCGTCAGAGGGGTACGCAATTCGTGACTCACGTTGAGCAGAAACTGATCTTTGAGTTCATTAATCTTGCGCTGCTGTTCATAAGCGACGGTGGCCTGCAGTTCTCGTTCTACCGCCAACAAGCGATTGTGTTCCGCAGTCAGAGCCTGCTGACGAACGGCATGAACCAGATCAACGGCGGTGCGGAGCCAACAGATCATCAAGCCAAGCAGAAGTATAATACTAAGGCCAAGCCCTCCCCTTAGCGCAAGGACCTGATCAGACGAGGTGTCCCTCCAAAGATAGTAGTACACCGGGAAGACGATCCCAACTACTGAACATAGACTCACGAGCAAGCCTCGATACGAAAAAAGCCAGCAGAGACAAATGACGGGTAGAAGCATGCTAGCTCCATTATGCAATTGTGGAAAAATGAGCCACAGCCCAGGAATGCCCACCCCATAGGCGATAAAAACGATGAACAGGCGCTGGCCCAGAGAAAAGCTCAGCAAGGAGAGCGGAATCGTATGGATCTGGTAGAAAAAGAAGCGAGCTCGATGAGCGTATTTCATCATGGCGATCTTTTCTATCATAAAACAACGGTGGTCGTCCATGCTCTTATGCTCAATGCAATAGCATCAGCTCTGTCAGAATGCAAAGCCTCCTTAGGCAAAGAGATGTATCGCATTGCTCTATAAGCAACGCCAAATTTGTAAGAGACGAACGGCATTAACACCAACAGCGCTTCAAATAGTTTTCTCTAGTAGACGTGCTGTTTAGCACAAAAAAGTATCGCAGCAAGATATTTAGCAGTAGTATAGCATATCTGTTGATAAAAATATACCGATAATAGGCAGCTAGGCAGCATTCATATCAATTTTTGTAGAGCATCATTGCTGCAACTACTATCAGAGATGAGAACGTGAAACGCCGCTCATACCAAAAAAGTACCGATCTCAGACATGCCCAACGTAGCGAAAGCCAACGGCCTGGATCGACGCTTGTTCGATCAGATACTGCTCCATGTTTCTGAGAAACGTGATACAGGCACGCTCCTGTTCGGCTGTGGTAGCACGAATGCTATTGCCAATGTAGACAAAGAGGTATGGCACCCAGGAGAAAAACTGTTCGTGAAACGTGGCCCGACAAGCCTGCATCATCTCTTCAAAACGATTGAGCCGATGCTCAGATCTCTGGAACCACGCCGTTCGTAGTTGCTGGATAGCACTGGCCTCGTCAGCCGCGGTTGCCGGATCTGCCTCAGAAAGGCCGCTCAAAAACAACAGGCGTTGCATCGCATACATCCAACTGGCAGTCTGCTCGCTCAAACGATCATAGGCATAATCCTGACAAATAAATCGTCCTCCTTCGGCCAGAAGACGTTGTACTCTGGTCAGCGTTGGTTGCAATTGATGCAGATGGTGTAATGCGCGATTCACTACAATCACATCAACACCGCCCGCTTCTGCTTGCCAGCTCCGAACATCAGCACAGACATAGGTTAAGGTGCCAAAGCCGGGCGTGGGAGGATGCGCCTTCCTCGTCCTTTCCGCCACCTCAATGATCTCCTGGGATAGATCCAGCCCGATCACCTCATGCCCATCTCTGGCAAGTTCAAGCGAGAGGTATCCACTGCCACAGCCAATTTCCAGGATCTTCAGATGTGGCCGGGGGAGCATCGATTTCACAAAGTGATAGGTATCGAGTGCGCTCAGTTCGATCACCGGCAACAAACGCCATTGCGACCATCGCTCCGCATCATGCCCATGCATCGATGCAAGAGGATAACGCAAATCGGCAATCACGTTTGTCTGCTCATCATTCATGTTATTTACCCCTTAATCCCTATCGTGAGCATTCATTCTTTGCAAGTTAGTGTACAATATTTCCCACGATAATAGCGGCATCCAGCGATGGGTGCAAGCGTCAACACTCATAGAGCTTTCTCATGTGTTTCGCGCTTCCACATCACTAAATACCTAATCTCATCAGCGTCTTGAAAGATTGTTAAATATCGTTAGATATCATTTGTACGAAGGAATGATTAATTCTCTTAAAGCTGGACATGAAAACAAGATTTTGATAAGCTTATAGCGTGAAAGAGAAGAGAAAAGAAAGATTTTTGCAATGGACACATCCAACAGCACGCATGTGAATGATCGCTTACGCCAGGAACGGATCAGGCGCAACTGGCGTCAACGCGACCTGGCAGAGCAACTGGGAACGACGGTTGTCACGATCAAGCGATGGGAACGAGGATATCAACAACCCGGCAGCTATTTTCGAGACAAGCTCTGCGCACTCTTCGGCAAAAACGTAGAGGAATTGGGACTCGCCCCAATTGCCGAGCCGGAGGATTCCAGGCTATGGAACATTCCCTTTCCACGCAATCCCTTCTTTACGGGTCGTGATCTCGTCCTGCAAGGGCTTCACGCTGCGCTAACGAGCAAACCAACGATTGCCGCTCTCACCCAGTCCTATGCCCTACAAGGTTTGGGAGGAATCGGGAAAACGCAGTTGGCGATTGAATATGCCTATCGATATCGCAGTGAATATCAAGCGATCTTCTGGGTTGAGGCAGAGACACACACCTCCTTGATGTCAAGCTTTCTCAGACTCGCAACGCTGCTTGAGCTACCAGAGACAGCAGCTAAGGATCAACGCAAGATCGTGGCCTTCGTCCTGCGCTGGCTCAACCGACATGAAGAGTGGTTGCTCATTTTTGACAACGTGGAAGATCTTTCCCTCATCAAGCCTTTCTTACCTGCCAGCGATCAGGGGGCGCTCTTGCTCACGACACGGCTTCAGACCCTGGGAACCCTGGCGAAGGCCGTTCCACTCTCTCCGATGACGACGCAAGAAGGGCTTCATTTTCTGCTCAGACGAACAAAACGCATGGACCGGGAGCGCGGGTTGATAGCCGGTGACGAGCAAGAAAAAGCTGCAACCCAGGCTATTATTGCGGAAATGGGAGGGTTGCCTCTGGCACTCGAACAGGTCGGGGCTTATATCGACGCCACCCAGTGTCGTTTATCGGACTATTTACAGCTTTTTCGGACGACACAGTATCGTCTTCTGGACAAACATGAGGACTCCAGCGATCATCCCCTTTCGGTGAGCCAGACCTTCGGATTGGCCTTTGAGCGGGTAGAACAACGTAATCCTCTGGCAGCAGCGTTGCTAAAGGTCTGTGCGTTTCTCGCTCCCGATGCCATCCCCGAAACCCTGTTTCTGGAGGGAGCATCCTTATGTGGATCGGCACTTGAGGCCATGACGACCGATCCGCTGGCATTTCCAGAGGCCATCAAAGTGCTACGCTCCTATTCCCTCATCCAACGCTATCCTGAGAGGCAATCACTCTCGCTCCATCGGCTGGTGCAGGCGGTGCTGCGGCAGAGAATGAATGAAGCGGAGCAAGAGCAATGGCGACAACAGGCCCTGCATCTGTTGTCTGCGGCATTTCCTAAAGGAACCCATGAAATCTGGAAGCAATGTGAACGCCTGCTCCCACATGTATTAACTTGCGTGGCATTGGTTCCCGAACATCGTGAGGATCTGGAACTGTCTAATCTTTTGCAAAAAGTGAGCATCTATCTCGCTGAACGTGGCTTGCAATACGAACAAGTGGAAGCCTTATGTCAGCGAGCATTACACATCCGCACGCAGCAATTAGGACTCAGACATCCCAAGATGGCCGAATTCCTATCTGTACAGGGGCGTCTCTATAGATATATGGGCAAGTACGAAGAGTCAGAAGCCTTCTACCAGCAAGCGCTGCACATATACGAGCAACATCTGGGAATAGAGCGG
>DASTZT010000492.1:0-12207 GCA_035764225.1 Ktedonobacteraceae bacterium | reverse complement strand
CCCACACAGCCTCACCCCGCCCCTTGCCCCTACCAACCCACCATCGCGATTCTCGTTCCATGACGATGTTTGTGCGGGGGATACGAGACCGTGGGCGGATGGGGCCTCGCGCTTGCCCGCTCTACCGTTTTTCTCCACTCGGCTACGCAGTCCCCACTGCCTGTAACACCTCCACGGTGCCTTGTTCGCCGTTGACGCGGATCAGGTCACCAGTGTGCAGGCGCATGGTGGCGTTGCCGCAGCCGACTACGGCGGGGATGCCCAGCTCGCGTGCGATGATGGAGGCATGCGAGAGGGGCGCGCCAACGTCGGTTACGATGGCAGCGGCGCGTGGAAACAGGGGCGTCCAGCCAACATTGGTCGTGGTCGTTACCAGGATCTCGCCAGCCTGCAACTGGTCGCCTTCCTCGACCGTAGCAACCACCCGCGCTCTCCCCTCGACGATCCCTTCTGAGCCGGGGAAGCCTGTAATCGCGTCCTTATCGTTGATGATATGATCGCGCCCTTCGTCAAAGAGGTCGCTGCGTCGGTGTGGGTCAGCGGCCCAGTGAAATGGATCAAAATGTCCACGGATCAATCCAGGGTAGGGTGGTAACGCGCAATAGCGATTGTAGAGCGCGTGTCTGGCCTCTATCCTGGCCAGGGGAGTTTCATCGCCACCCAGGACGGTCAGAATTTCAGCGATTGAGAGGAAGAATAGCTCATCACCCTGTCCCGTGAGTTCACCGGCTCGCTGGACAAATGCTCGAACGACCCAAAAGACGCGCACGCCTTCCGAGCGGGCGGCCTCTCTTTTGCGTGCGGCATTGGCACTTTGATCGATGCGACGCCGCATCTTCCCAGCCTGACGCGGGTAACGCTGACGGAAACGTTCCCAGGCGGCGGCGTGTGCGGCATTCTGGCGACTCAGCAATGCACGCACATCAACCCCAGCTTCACGCGTACTGGCAAGTTGCCGCTCAATCCAGTCGGGATCTTCAGCAGGACGAGCAATGGAGAGTTCCATCTCGTGCGCCCCCCGATGACCGTACCGCCGGGCAAAGGTTTCGCGGTCAATCTCGCCGCGTGCCAGTTGCTCCAACCCTAGCAGCAATTCCAGGCTTGCCAACTGATTCGCGCCACTGCTCAGCCCTCCGATCAACGCATTGGCATCGGCTTCGCCTACCAGCTTGCGCAAATCCGCCCGTAGCATGCGATCTAACCCCTGAGCGACCGAGCGCAAGGTACGCAGGGCCTCGCGGAAAAACGGCTCGATCTCCGCTTGCCAGATGCGGATCAAGTCCTGGGCGTTTGATGTTGCCTTGATCTGTGCTCGTAATCGGTCGCAGCGTGCCGGTGACTCTGCCAGGAAAGTCGGGAAACCCCGTTGATAGCGGCGGATCGTCAATAATAGTCCGGCTACCTCTGGTATCAGCCTGGAGATAACGCGCCAGCGTGAGAGCGGGATCAGAGGGATCTCTACGTCATCGGGTACGCGGCCAAAGAAATTCTCATTGCGCTCCAGGGCAATCTGGCGTTTGATGCCAAAGACGGTTGCCAACGATAAAAGCAGGCTCAGGTTGATATAGAAGCGCCCGGCAATGTTGCCCATGATGCGATAGTTATCGAGCGATGGTAACGGCACCGTCTCGAAGACCAGCATCTGGATAATCGACCAGGTGGCAGGTGTCATCACATCAGGTACCGCCTCGCCGAGGTTGGCATTAGTCCATAAGTAATTACCAATCAGGCTATCGTTCCATACATCTTTTGCCGCCTCAATTGTTGCGTCTGGAGAGCGCAGAGTCGTGATCGGGCGAGCCTGGACAATCGAGATACGACCATCTTTTATCACCCACTCAACATCCATCGGCTGACCATAAATTTGCTCGATCTGGCTAGCGATGCGGGCCAGCTCACCCGCTTGTGGGGTAGTAATGGCAGCTTCTTTGCGCTTATCAACGGGGACAGGCTCTTCATGGGTACCATCGGGTGTGCAGACCGTCATCACGCTTTTCTCGGCAATCTCTTGCTTTATAACCGAGCTGCTTGCTTTATCAAAGATGATGGTATCGGGCGTGACCTGACCGCCAACAATGGCTTCGCCCAGTCCCCAGGCGGCGTTAATCACTATCTGCTCGCGTTCGCCAGTCAGTGGATTGGCGGTAAAGAGGATGCCCGCCGCATCGGCAGATACCAGCTCCTGCACAACGACCGCCAGACTCACATCCTGGGGCGCGATGTTATGGCGAGCGCGGTAGCCAATGGCGCGAGCAGTCCAGAGCGAGGCCCAGCAGTATTTGACCGCGTCAAGTACCATCGTCGCGCCACGCATATTGAGATATGTCTCCTGTTGACCGGCAAACGACATCTCCGGCAGGTCTTCAGCCGTAGCGGAAGAACGCACGGCAACAGCTTGATCGCCAAGCTTCGCATACTGCTGGCGAATCGCTGCGGCTATCTCATCCGGCATCACAGCAGCGGTGAAAAGTTGCCCAATGCGTCTGGACGCCTCGTCAAGCGTGGCAGGTTGATCGGCGATGGCACTCGCAGCTATCTCCAGGATCTGCTTTTGCAGCCCATTCTCCACCACAAAACGGCGATAGGCTGCGGTAGTAACGAAAAAGCCTGGAGGTACAGGCAGGCCGGACGCTGCCATGCGGGCCAGTGATGCCCCCTTCCCTCCCACCTGTTCCAGGGTGGCAGAGGCATCATCCAGCATTAAAACAAGAGGAGTATTATGGAGATCGCTTACAGGCGAACTTTCTTGAGTGGTCATGCTTCTAGTTCCTTCTGAAATTGTTCCTGTACAACTTGCGTAGAGCGAGTTAGATATTGCATAAAGGTAGCAGAGACGGTTTGCAGTTCATCAGGCGAGACCGGGCGACGCGCTTCAAGCGTACAATGTGCCGTCTCAGCCATCAATTCCGCAAGTTCCTCGTCGGAGGGCGTGAATTCGTCCGGCATCAAGGGCGCAACCAGGAAAAAGCCGGTAAAAATCGCGCTGAAGATATAGACCTGCGCTTGTAAGCTCAGATCGGTACGTACCAGGCTGTGCTCGCGCAAAAATTCGAGGTAGATTTTGAAGCCCATCAGCTTCTCTACGTACGCTGATTTACTCTCTGCGCTCTGGGTTAACTTCCCCAATATTGCCATGTCGCGCAAAAGCACCGCCTTCATCAGTGGGCGTTGCATCAGCGCCAGAGCCGGATGTTTCAGGATGCCACGCAATGTGGCCCCTTCAGGATCTGCCGCGATACGCAACTTAAAATCTTCTGCCAGTTCCAGCTTTTCACGCTTCATCAGGGCCGCAAATAGCTCCTCTCGCGTTTTCCAATGGAGGTAAATGGTGGTTTTTGCTACTCCAGCCTGCCGGGATATATCGTCGAGAGTGACTTTCTGATAGCCCCAGCGCAGGATCAATGTTGCAGCCGCGTTCAGTATGCGATGCGCCCGCACCTCACGCCTGGATACTGCTCGTTGCCCTATATCTGCACTCTGACCCTGCTTTGCCAAGACCTTCCTCCTTCGCAATTACATAAATGACCAATTAATATTATTTAGTCATAACACTAATTACTAGCAACTATACGGAGGAAAGGAGAAAAAGTCAAGGGCATCACCCTGCTCGTTTACTCAACGTTCAGGAAATTGCGGCGCTTCTCGGAACTGAACCGGTCACATCACCGGGTCCTATAGTAGAATATAGGTGGCGCAATTTTTAAATCTTGATCCAGCCAATATCGCAAAATATGTATCTAAGGAGGATGACGAGATGTTTTGTTCAGCATGTGGACAGCGAACGAAGGACGGAGACCATTTTTGCCAGAATTGCGGCGCTCCTCTCCAGGCTCCTGGCGCTATTACCAGAGAGCCGCAAGCGCCCGCGCAACGTGGTCGAGCGACGACACAAGACCCGTATAAAGATCAGATAACGCAACTCAAATTAGAAATCAAGCAACTTAAACTTTATCTCAAACAAATTACCACCAATATGTCCAGCACACGCTCACAATATTACGAAACCGCCGCCTTTGTCCCACACGGTCTGCTACGACATGGCTATAAGTGGATAGAGGATTTTCGCCTGTGGAAACCCCAGCAGCAGAAGCAACAACTGCAACAACAAATCATGCAACTTGAACAAGAACTTCTCGGCCTCCAACAGGCTCAGATGCAATGGAAAGCCCAGCAACGGCGCTAATGTGCGCCTCCTCACAGCTGGCGAAAAAGAGGAGCAATGAGCCGTGCATGCTAGCAACAGCGACGCGCCCGGCTCATTGCTTTGAAGTAGATACTCAGTGCGCTAAATCGGGCAGTAGATTGGCTGCATTGGGCGTTCCCAGACCCGTGATTGCATCCCAGCCTTGCGAAGCGGAGTAGCCGGGAATCGAGCTTGTCTGGTTATTGCCAAGTGCGAGATCGTTGAAATCGTTGGCGTATTGAGCGGGATTATTGGCGATCTGGTAGAGTTTGGGATTAATGTAACCAAGATCTCGACCCGCCATCTGATCGGCCAGCGCGATCAAGCCTGCCCACTGCGGTGAGCCTGCACTGGTCCCGCCCACCACGAACCAGCCGATGCTACAGGGATTGGCCCCACCACAACCGGTGCTAGAAGCAGTTGTAGCTGGCTCCGTCATGTAGACCAGCACTCCTGTACGTGCGCTGGCTTGATAGGCCACATCAGGAACGCCGCGCATATTCGTATTAGGCGCAGGAGCTCCCACCGAGCTACCAACGAAGGTACTGCCTGACGGTAACGTATTTTGAAAGTCAGGTCGTGGGAAGAGAATGCTGTATCCTCCGCCAGAGCCAACCCAACCAATATCCTGAATGCCTGGGTTCTGCTGACAGGTGGTAGGCGGTGAGACGCTATCTACCCCGATACCAGTAACTGCATTGGTACAGAGGTTTGTGCCACCGACGGCAGTCACCAGGGGATCAGAAGCTGGCCAGCCGACGCTGGGATAAGGGATCACATTCGGGTTCTTAACTGGCTCCTTCATATTATTGGTGGTCCCGCCATCTCCTGATGAAGCCAGTACAGTGACGTTATTGGCCTGAGCATCGATGAAGGGCTGACGCAGTTGTTTGAGCGCGGCCAATCCACTGTGAAACGAGCCTTCGCCAGCGCCGAAGCTCTGGCTGATGACATCTGCCAGGTGATTGTCAATGACGAATTGCTCGGCATTCATCATTTGCTGAAAACCCTGGACTCCCAAAGTCTCGGCGGTGGGCGTTGTGACCAGCAAGATATTTGCCAACGGAGCTGTAGCATGCGCCCACTCGACATCAAGAGAAACTTCCAGCGCCCAGCTATTGCGATCCTCCTGACCAGTACCATTATTGGGAGGTGGTGGGGAAGCGGAGGGAGATCCCTGGACCTGGAGAATATCAAAGCGCGGCGTGATCCCAGGCGCGCAGTTCCCATCTGGCGTGGAAGGGCCACTATCTCCACATAAATGCGGCAAATTGAAGGCCGTACTAAAAACGCCCAGGTCATCGCGAATAGTATCGCTACCAAAAGAGTCAATGATAGCAATCGTCTTGCCCTGACCCTGATTGCCAGCAGCCAGCAATGGAGCATAATTATACGAGTGACTCATGGCCGCAGGAGTGAAACAGCGCCGCCCCACAGCGTTGCATGCCGCAGCAGTTGGTGGAGTAGGGCCGCTTGCTAAAAATTCCCAGTCGCTCACGAGTGGATGCACCATCGGAGCGACAGTACGAGCTGGTGTACTTAAAACTACCGGTACGAAGACAGCACCAAGCACTACCAGCATAAGGTAGCGCATCCCCAAACGGGTAAATAAATGGAACATATTTCCTCCTTGAAATAATCCAAATGACATGCTCCTTCTATGGGCACGCGACAGAAATTTCAGGATTGGGAAACAGGCGCGCTGGCACTAAACGCGCGAAGACTAAATATGTTTTCTCGACGAAAGAAGAAGTTGCGGTTTCTATCAGATTCTACGATCATTAAACATCTATATCTGTAGTTTACCATCAAAATCGTTAAAAGGCAACAAAAATTGGATATGACTAATCACCTGAACATAAGACTTGTCCAGATGTCGCCCACGTTTTCGTGCTATCATATAAGCAAATATATTGTGCTAAACGCTGGTACCTGAACCTGGAACAAGTAGAGCTGAAAGGAGCCATAGCCATCATGGAACCAATCTCAGTCAATGATATGATCGCGGATGCCCGCACACGTATTAAGGGGCTAACAGTCGAAGAGCTGCAACGCGAACTTGAAGCGGGCGAGGCCACGATTATCGATATACGCGACGTGCGCGAACGCTGGCGCGAAGGGACGATTCCGGGAGCCAAGCATGTGCCGCGCGGCATGCTCGAATTCTGGGCCGATCCGCAAAGCGAGTACCATAAACGCTACATGGACCCGCAGAAACGTACTATTTTATATTGCGCGGGTGGTCTTCGTTCGGCTTTAGCAGCAGACGTGTTACAGAAAATGGGCTATCAAGACGTGGCTCATCTTGAGGTGGGATTCGACGGCTGGAAACAAGCCGGTGGCAAATGCGAAGACGTGCCCACCCCCAACACAAACGCGTAAAGCCACAGATACACGAACAAAGAAAAGAGGAATGACGAATGACAGGCGAGACACGCAGCCTTGCGCTTGTCCTGGAACGCATCGTGCTCCATGCGATGGCCCAATTTAGAGATATATCTGACACTGACCTTAACAGCCCCCTTGAGCTGCCTGAGAGCAATACCGCCCTGATACTAGCGACGCACCTTATCGGCTCGGCTGAATATTGGGTGCTCCAGGTGGCAGGTGGGCACGATGTACGGCGTGAACGGAGCGCGGAATTTCGGGCCACTGGCACAGGAACAGAGCTGATCGCGCGTTATGAACGCTGGTTGACCGCTATGCACGAGACGTTGCAAACGCTACCAGCTGAACGACTAGATCAGCCCGCAGAGGTATCCAACGGGGAACCGATAACGATACGAGATGCGCTCTTGCACGCCGTTGAGCACACTGCCCTGCACCAGGGACACCTGGAGCTGACACGGCAATTGCTTGGTTATCCACCAGCCGGAGAACAATGAACCAGAACTGAGTCTATCTCTGGGCACAGCTACACCCTACCCAAAAAGAGCCAGATAGGCTATAATCAGGCGGAGATGTAGCAACAAGTGGACCTACCACATAGGCAACGGGAGCAAACAGCAGAAAATTATGGCGGATCATCCATCACAGCCAACAACGTTTGCAGTTACGACGCTGGGCTGCAAGGTCAATCAGGCCGATAGCGAGGCCATTAGCGAGCAGATGAGCACGGCGGGCTTTGCGCAGCGCGATTTTAACGAGGCGGCGGACGTGTATATTGTCAATACCTGCACAGTTACGCACCTCGGTGATCGCAGCTCGCGCCAGTTGATCGCGCAGGCGCATCGTCGCCATCCCGACGCGCTATTGGTCGTCACCGGATGTTACGCGGAGCTAAATCCGCAAGCAGTTGCGGCCCTGCCCGGCGTTGATCTTGTGGTGGGCAACCGGGGCAAAGATGCGCTGGTCGAAACGATCAGGCAGCATAACACCACCGCTAAAATAGCGCAGGAAGCTACGACAGTCCCTTCCGATTTCACCACAACAGGACGACTGTTACCTGTGCTACCGCTCGATACGCAGCACATTGGGAGCGATGGCGTGCTGACCCTCCCACCAGTGGACGAGGAGCCACAGCCGGATAATCCCGCCCGCCTCTCACCTTTTGCCAACACAACCGCGGCTACGGAACAGGCAAGCATGCGGCTGTTTTCGCGCACTCGCGTCCAGATGAAGGTGCAGGATGGTTGCGATAATCGCTGCACCTACTGTATCGTACCCTACGTGCGGGGACAATCACGCAGCCGCAGCATTGCCTCTGTCGTTGAGCATGTACAGCGCAAGGCCCGCGCGGGATACCAGGAGGTGGTGCTGACGGGCATCCATCTTGGCGACTACCACCCGGAAGGCGATGAGAAGCGCGATCTGGGTGATCTGATCGCGTCCCTTTTGGGCGAAACGGAGATACCGCGCATTCGCGTCTCGTCTCTAGAGCCAGAAGATTTTCGACTGGAGTGGCTGGAGCACTGGCAAAATCCGCGTATGTGCCGCCACTTCCATCTCCCGATGCAAAGCGGATCGGACAATATCCTGCGCAAGATGGCACGTCGCTACAATAGAGACCGCTACCATACCATCGTCACAACGATCAAAGAGCAAATTCCTGGCGTCGCCGTCAGCACCGATATCATCACCGGCTTTCCTGGGGAGAGCGACGACGACTTTGAGCGCACATACGAGCTGGCCCGCGAGCTAGCTTTTGCCAAAGCGCACGTTTTCCGCTTCTCCGCTCGCCAGGGTACGCCCGCAGCTCGCATGCGCAACCAGGTGAAAGAAGAAGTGAAGAAGGCTCGTAGCCAACGTCTGCTTGATCTGAACGACGACCATAGCCGACAGTTCCGTCAACAGTTTCTTGGCGAGACGGTCCAGGTGCTCATTGAGCAGTTCAAACACGGCTATTGGGAAGGGCTGACCGATAATTACGTGCGCGTCGAGATCCACGACCTGCCCGAACGCGACTGGCAACATACCCTGGTCACAACCCGTTTAACTCACCTTGTAGATGATGGCGTACACGGCATATACGTTGATGACAACTGATGAAACGCTTCCTATCTCTTCTCACACTTCTCATATTGCTTCTGGCCGCTTGCAGTAACGCCGGTACGTCTCCGACAAGCGACGCCTCTACTAGCGGTCAACCACAACATAATGCATCGACTAATTTGGCTATAGGAAAATTCCAAGAGTATGCTTTGCCGCAAACGAATAGCGGCCTGATGCGTCCGGCTATCGATCACAAGGGGCGGATCTGGTTTGGAGAAATGGGGCATAATTACCTGGCGATGTTTGATCCGCGAGCACACAAATTTCAGCAGATGACGCCGCCACGGGGCGCGGCTGGCATTATGGGGATCTCGGTCGCTGCCGATGATACGATCTGGTTCGCTGAACAATACGCCAACTATATTGGACACTATGTTCCCGCCACAGGACAATATCAGACCTATGACCTGCCCAAACTGACCGTGCCCGATCCAAGCAATAAGAACAGCACGTTGACATTACCATCCGCTCCCAATGATACCGCGCTTGATGCTCAGGGCAATGTCTGGTTCACGGAGCTAAATGCCGATTCCATTGGCATGCTTGACGTACACAGAGGACAATTTAAGTACTATCCACTGACGCCTACAAAAAGCGTTCAAAAACTCAATCCTTACGGGATCACCGTCGATAGACACGGCATCGTCTGGTTCACCGAAGCCAGCAGCAGCCAGATTGGTCGTCTCGACCCGGCAACGGGCGCGATTCGCTTTTTCGCTGCTCAGAACAACCACAACACGTTGATGGAAATTACCAGCGATGCGCAGGGGAACATCTGGGCTACCGCATTCGACGACTATCTCCTGCTCAAATTCGCGCCTGCAACAGAGCAATTTACAGCGTACACTGCTCCCCACGCGACCAGCGGGTCAGGCGCGCTCTATGGTGTGCTGGCGGCGCAAGATGGAGCAATATGGGTAACGGTCACAGCGGAAAACGTGATTGCGCGACTCGATGTGGCCACAGGCCGCTTCGCTTACTATTCTGTTCCGACGAAAGACAGCTCACCGCTTGGCATTGTCATGGGAAGCGACCATACCCTATGGTTTACCGAGGCGAGCAGCGATAAGATCGGCATGCTGCAACCATAACAGCTGCCCTCTTTTTATCAAACCTGTTCAGTTCCTTTCAGGACAGCCTCGACCTCCTCAAGCCTGCGCAAAAAGCGGCGATCCTCCAGGCGCTCTAGCACGGGGCGAGCGCGTTCAAGCTGCGAGAGATCCTTCGCACGCTGAGCAAGCACAACACGCATACGAGAGGCATGCACCACGAGATGGTGGGTTTCAGCTTCGTCGATGGCACTGGCCAGCTGGTCATCATCATCGTCAAGTATGGCCTGGGCGATCTTGATGCATTGGGTGGTCATATCGTTTTGAAAAACCGGAGTTTGCATCAACTTCTGAGGTGCAAGCACGTTAGCTTCGCTAAAGAAAGTTAAGATCAATCCTGCTACACCTGTGGCGATCTTCTCAACCTCCAGCTTACTCAGATCATCGTCACGCAAGACAGAAAGAAAATCTTCTATACCACCATCTTCAGCGAACATATGATTCAGCACCGAAGTTGTTATATCCAATGTTGGACGGTCTTCACGCGCTTTTGCCAGCAGCAACCACGCCATATACCCATCCTGTACCACCCTACCTGCACCTGACCGCAACTGCAAGCGTTCCCAAATTTGTTCGAGAGCTTTGAGCAAAGGGGAACTTTCATCCCATTGCCCTGAAACATACATGGACCACATCGCTATTGAGACCGCCCCGGCAAAGTACTCGATAGGCTCACCAGGATGTAATGCTGCCAGAGCTTCCCTAACAGTACTGAGGCAGCGATCATAATCGCCAAGCAAAAAGTAGACGCTTGCGATATTGCCTACGGCTTCGCCACGCTCAAATGCGGCAATGCCGGGAATCGCGAGGCGACGACGGCAAACAGCCAGCGCACCAACATGTTCGCCAATTGTTCCTAGAAATCCTGCCCACCTATCTAGAGCCACATTGAGCATAGGCCAGTCCGCCTGCCGTTCGAAAAATGCTGCTGCTTGCTGGCAGGTCAGCAGTCCATCGCGTGCTTCATCTCCATCAAGAGTTCCTCGCCGCAACGCTTTCCTGAAGAGCCGATCAAGGGCTACAACGCGGAAGCGCCATAGCTCAGCTTCATCTCCAGCTTGCTCCACAAGCTGCTGGGCCTGAGTCCAGAGCGCATCGTATTCCTCTTCTTTCGGATACCTCATCACGCTATGATAGGCAGAGAGCAGCTTACGCATCAGGCGAGCTCCTGTCAAGGGATTCTCTTCGCCTTCGGCCCGCCAACGTTCCAGGGCACTACTATACGCCTCGATTACCGTATCTCCCCAGATAAGACAATCGCCCAAACATTCATAGAGCCGCAGGTGTTCAGCTTCAGGGGCCAGGGCAATAGCGTTGCGCAGGTAATCTTTGGCCTCGACAAATGCGCCCGAACGAGCCGCGAGCACCCCTGCTCGTTCCAAAAAGAAGATGGCCCGCGCCGTCTCATGAGGCAATGGTTTGGGAATAGCCGATTGGCGAGCCAGCAAGACGGCCTCGCGATAATGATAGGCGATCAAGGCGGCAAAAGCATCTAACTGATCCGCTTCGGTTGATTCGAGCCAGGCCGCAATCTTGCCATGCAACAGGATGCGTTGAGCGCGAGAGATGGTGTTATAGGCAACGTCGCGGATCAGAATATGGCGAAAAGCATAGACATCGCCAGTTGATAATGTCAGCATATCGCGCGAGAGCAGCCCATCCAGCGCCGTCTCGATCTCCTGTACGCTGTCCTCGTTGAGGATGGCTTGCAGCATGGGGAGACGAATGGATCGGCTTGCCACCGAGGCGACCTGGAGCACTGTACGCTCCTGTCTGGTGAGCAGATCGATCCGCGCCTGCACCGCAGCATGGACGGTATCAGGCAAACGGTCCAGTGTTACCGCTTCTCCTGAAAAACCTCTCTCCGCCAACCCGCGCACCAGTTCCAGCGCAAAGAAGGGATTGCCACCCGAACGGTCCGTGATCTCCTGGCGCGTCGTTTCTGGCAAGTTCGTGGAAAGTTTCTGCACCAGATCATGCGTCTGGGTCGCTGTGAGCGGCTGTAAGGCAATAGCCGTGAAGTTTTGGCGTCCGCCTCCCCACGTTGGACGGCGATCCAGTAATTCTGGGCGGCTGAGCACAATTAGCAAAACTTGAGCGTGGGTATGCTGGTGCGTGATATGCTCGACCAGATCCAGCATGCTCTCGCTGGCCCAGTGCAAATCTTCAAAAATGAGGATGCGCGGTGACTGATGGGCAAAAGCTTCAATTAACAGTCGCCAGGCCGCGAAAATGCTTTCGCGATCAGTTGTGCCTGTGGCGTCACTTTCGATGCCGAGCGTTGCCAGGATTAGATCGGAGAGCCGGGCAGCGTCCTCAGCCTGATAACCGGCCTGCGTGAAAACGGTCATTACCTGAGATTTAGCCACCTCTTCGCCGCGCATCAAGCCATTGAGCAGACCGCGCAAAGGCCAGTAGGTGAGG
>DASTZT010000491.1:0-7427 GCA_035764225.1 Ktedonobacteraceae bacterium | reverse complement strand
GTCCTCATCTGTCAGCGTTATCTCGTTGGAAGGTGCATCCTCTACTTCCTCGCCCGGCTCTCCTTGTTCCGTGTGTGGGGAAGATGGATGTTCCTGCTCGTCGGAGACCTGGAGTGTATGCAAGTCTACCTCTTGTGATGGACCCGACTCATCGATAGGCGCTGGGGCTTCATTTAATTGTTGGTCGTGTTTCAACTTTTGCTCGTTGTAATCTCTCTCCATAAATTCTCTCAACACATCATCAAGGATTGCAAATGGTGCTACTCTTTCGTTCCGCTACGCTGAATATGCACACGTTCGGGTCCGCGTTCGGGTAACCTGGGTAAGTCTACAATGAGAATACCATCTTGATAGTGTGCAGTCACCGCGCCCCGCTCAATCGGCGATGGAATGAAGATCTCGACGCGGAACGGGCCATAGCGAATTTGCGCCTCGTGATAACATAAGTTCTCCTGGCTCTCATAGTTATCATGCCTTTCCCCACTGACCACCAGGGCATTTTCGTAGAGCGTTACCTCGATTTCTTCTTCTTTCATGCCAGCCAGTTCAACTTTCACCACCATCCTATCTGCCGATTCAAGAATGTCAACCGGTGGCCTCCATGTCGTTGACCGATGCAGCATCGACTGTTGACTCTGGCGTAGAGCGTCGTTTAGCAATTGGCGGTAATGGTGCTGTAATTGTTTTTGTGAGCCATCTATAAAGCGATAGGTCACTTGCCGATAGCGCATTCGCATAGCGTGTTACCTCTTGCCGACCAGGGCCGGGGCAAGCTCTGTGCGACATCCTTGTGGGAGTGTCAGAGCCTCATGGCAAAAGGATAGATTCCTACCTTTGTCTTTTGCCTACCTACTCATGCCTCCCTCTCAGGAGGCAATGTGCCTTGCCGCTTATCCAAGTGGAAGGTCTTTTTCGCCTTCAGCAAGAGCTTTCTGGCATTCAGGGCAGATATATTCGAATTCAGAGTTGCTGTCCGATAAAACATCACTTTGAATAATGCGGGCGTACCGCAAGCGCGTAGCTTTCCCACATCTCGCACAGGTAACGTATGTTTCTGAGACGGCTGTGCGTCGGGTTCCAAGAATATCTTCCTGCATGGCCGACACCTGTCTTTCTGTGTTTTTTCAAAAAATCTCGTCTAACTATAGGCGCTGGAGCCTATATGCTACGACATGATATGTGATATGCATCCGAAGAATAAATTGGCCCACCTTATGGCCAACATCTCTGATTATGGCACGCGCTAGATAAAATTGCAAGCCATTATTATGGTAGAGTTTCAAGGCCTTTCCCTCTGCAAGGGAGTGCATAGCAAGCGCGTAAAAGACCGATAGCGAGCGGAATACTAGCAGCAGGAGCGGCGTTGACGGCTTCAAGAAAAAGAAGTTTGACGTGTTCCGGTTGATATGCTACTATGTGTTTATATCCCTCTCTGATGTTTAAATAATTATTTGGAAGCCTACTTGAACCATTGTATATCTTGTACGTCAGGAACCCTCTGGCGAGAAGCCAGGGGCTTGTAACCGGTTGGAAGCATGGTTTGCAGGCGGAGACAGGCCTGACCAGACTCAGCCAGGGCAGATTTGCTGGATATATTCAGCAAGGCCATCGGGCTACGTTAGGAGCGAATACGACAATAGGCACCTAACATTCTGTTTCTCCCCTCACAAGGGGGTTAATCGTGTGGATTGTCCTGCCTACGGGCGGCTTTCTTTCCTCCCCATGCATCAATGCAGGGGTCTCCAGAAAAGGACACGATAAAGATGATCACGCAGGCAATCAAACATTGGATGAGCAGGTTGTTCACATGGTGGCCCTGGAGAAAATCTTCAGATACCAGCTATGTGCAGACTGTGGGCAATTTGAATAAGAGTGTAACTCAAGAGGCGGTATGGCGGGTGACGGTGGATGGGCCAGAACCGCAATCTAGCATGACATCTGTGGTGATTGAGCAGGGGATGGGCGAAACGTTCCCTGAGGCGAGTCGAATCATAGATGAACATGGAGAGCAAATTGCACCATCTTCTTCTCCTTCTTTAGAAGAGCATGTCTCGACTTCTCAACCTCCGTCAAGAGAATTAACACCAGAAAATACGGCATCTCCCGTAGAGAGCACGACTTCTTCTCCAACTTTTGAGCAGCGATTGATATTTTTACGCCATCTAGTCAAACGAGGCGTGATTAATGAAGGATTTGCCGAAGGACAGGTGCCGGAGCAATATAAAAAACCGTAGGGACTTTCCTTTGCCCTACGGAGCCGATGCGACCAGGGGGGCAGGCGCGAGACCTGCCCCGATCAGCTTATTGAAACCTTGCCGCCGTAAAGCCTCGTGCCTGCGCTTCGTCCTCTGAGCTGAAGTAGACGACTGTGACTATATCGGCATCTTCAGATGAAGCGAGCTGCTCAAGCGGTACCTCTATCGGATAGTAAAGTCTACTGCTGACGACGCCGATCACCGTTGCGTCCTCAGGTATCGTCTGTCTTACTGGCTGGTTCCTGGATTTGCCAACCAGTGGCAGACTGCTGGTAGAGGGTATGGGCGGCTCTGGTGTCCCTGGTGCAACTTGAGCCATGCTTATCTGTTCTTTAAGGCTGTTGCCGTTCCATCTATCATGCGGCAGCAGCTCGATAGGCTGATTTTCAGACGCCTCTTGCTGCTGTCTGCGCAGTTGCATATAGCGGTAGATGGCGATTCCTGCTGTTGTCAGCCCCGCGCTGAGGGCGAACGGGAGCCAGAATTTGTTGCTGCGTAAGGCTCGCGTTTGTAAAGCCTTTTTGGCGGCTTGTTCCTGGCGACGAATTTCCACGTGATCTCGCATACGCTTCCCCAATAGACGAATGGCAGGGCTTAGCATGATAAGTGTGAATGTAACCACGCGTAGCCAGCGCCTCATCTCTTGTGAGAGATTCCTGCCTGTAGCCATATGATCTCCTCCTAAACGGTGGTGATGCTGTCATTGATACCACGTTCCACCTACGACATGCGCTACGCATCTAGCTACCTGGAACAATGAAAATGGTCGTTCCATCTTCATCAACACATGCATAACTATCGCTGATTGTATTGATGGATGTCAAGGCAAATAAGATGGGGAAGTGAATGATGAGAAGGGGGCCTGCTGGTGACGGTAGTGCCTCCAGAGCTGGCCCTCTGAAACGTCTGTACGAGGGAAGGGGCGGGATTGGCTAAAAGTCCCCAGTGGCAAATTCGCTTAACTGGAGGACAAGACGACAAAAATGCAGCATCGCGGAGGCGGATTCTAAATAAGCTTCATCGCTAGTGGCCATGTATTGTCTGACCGGAGCACGTCGTTGTAGGGCACGCAACACCACCATAATATCTTCTTTGAGGGAGGTATCGAGGTCCCCACGCTGCATGAGCAGGATTACCTGGCTAACAATCGAATCAACTTCGCGACGCATCAAGTTCAGATCATTCATCCACGTATCATCGTCTTCGGGTATGTTATCTTCATCCCAATAAAGCGCGTCGGCGCATTGCTCCTGTCGTCGGACATCGCTGCGTATGGGTCTGCGCTTTGGGCGGAGGGGGGCCTTAGGTTCTTCTGGCTTTACTCCTAGCTCATGGAGCAGCGCGGCTAGTTCTTCTTCCCAGCCAGCCATAGAGAGCCTCCTTATGCAATGAAACAACCGCAAATAGTGATCTGAGCCGGAATCTCAAGACCGCAAAGCCTCGTATGCACGAGAAAAGGCTTACTCTGTTGCCTGAAGCCTTTCTGGTGGACCGAAACTTCTCCCGAAGTGTAACACAGTGTACCATCCTTGTAAATGGCCTGAATGGGAGGTTAGCACTAGGAGTTTTGCCTTATGGGAGGCGGGATATGATGAGGTGTCGGGGCACTGCCCATGCGTGCTTGTGCCCCGACAACGCTTTGCTTTTATATAGGGAGAATGGCCGGAATGTGAGGCACGATTGCCAGAAACGCAGCGATCAGCAAGCCCGCGACGAGCAGCAGCGCGAAGTAAATTTCGAGCAAGATTACCTGGCGCATCACGGCGTGCAAACCTGCTGGCGTATCTGTGCGCAGGATGCCCGTGATAATGACGACCAGGGTTGGCAATGTCCACAGGGCGAGCAGGATCGGATGCGGCGAGCCATGTGGAATACCCAGGGCTGCAACAACGGCATACGCTCCCAGAAGGAGTACCAGGAACCATACCCGGCTCCAGCGGAAACCCAGGATTGAGGCAAAGGTGCGCTTCCCTGCGTGCGTATCACCCTCGGTATCGCGCATATCGTTGATATGGACCACAGCAGCCGCCAGTAAGCCCAGCGGAATGCCATAGAAGACGGCGAGTAGCGATGGTTGTCCCGTCTGGATTGTGTATGCGCCCAGCGTGATGAACGGCCCAAAGACGCAGAAGGCGACCACCTCTCCCAGCGCCTTAGAAGAAAGGGCCCGCTGTGAGGCGCTATAGAAATAGGCACAGAGCACCCCGATAAATCCCAGCAGGTAGACGATAGGGCCTCCGGCAGCCGCTACAAAAAGGCCCAGAAAGATCCCAACGCCCAGCAGCGCCAGGCCAGCAGCCAGCACGCGTGATGGTTTAATCAAGCCTTGCTGGATCAAGCCACCAGGGCCGAGAGCATTGCTGGTGTCAATGCCGCGCAAGTAATCATAATAGTCATTGACGAGATTCGCGCCAAGCTGCAGGAGGGCTACCGTAACGAGAGAGAGCAGAAAATGGGTCAGGTGAAATTTTCCTAAAGGCGCTTTCGATGAGATAGTCTGGGTCCATGCCACGATGCTGCCGACCAGCACAGGAAGGACCGCTAATGGAAGGAAAGCTAGCCGCATCCCATCGCGCCAGATTTGTAACCACTCGCTGGTGCTGCGGCGGTACTCGGTTGGTTGTGTGACCAGCGGCGCTGGTAAACTCACTTCCACCGTTGAGTTCACTGGTCGCACCGCAATGGCGGGCTGCATTTCGCTAATGGTCTTAAGCGAGCTAAGCGGGATGGTTGGCACCTCTTCCGCCTGCACAGAATCGGCTGTAACGATATGGGTAGAGTTGGTAGGCTTGGGTTTGTCCACTACCCGATTATTATTCTTAAAGTCTTCGCTTTCCATACGCTCCCCTTCTGATGTGATAAAGAGTAAGATTCCGATGGTAAGTAGATACGCTGGGGGGCATATCCTCTATACAAGTTTTCCCTGCACTGGCGCTCTGTAAACTTCTATAAGTGTGTGGTACTTCTTACAATGAATAATTCCCCTATAAACGCATGCAAGGCTACTGTTGATAGTATACAGAAATTCTAAAAGCAAAAGCATCCCGATAGTAGCATATTGGATCAAAGGGTTACAAGGGCTGAGTACCAATCAATCAGTTATGCAAAGGGCAGGCAGAGCACTGGTGTAAGCACAACAAAGCCATCCTACAAGATTGCTGCTTTTACCAGGACGGCAGAGTATGATAGATCGGGTATCCATATGGTACGTCTCCCTGCCATAATCAGATCTACCGCAACCTGGAGAATTTAGAGTTACTACCAATTACTACGATGCAGAAGGCTGAGTTGTTTCATAGTTGGGAAAAAAAGTTTTCCTTTCCAATGCATCTGTCTATGATGAGCGACTGGTAGACTGGCGCTGGTGCAACTCCTGCTGTAGGGCTTGCATTGATTGTTGTAGATGCATCTGGCCTATCGCAGAGGTGAGATCGCCGCGTGTCTTCTCTAAAATGCCGCGTGTGACATCCGTTGTGCGCCTCAGTCCTCCGGTGATGGCATCGGGAAAGTCAACGGAGATCAGCAAAGCATAAATATCGTCCATGTAGCGCAGATAGCCCTCGCAGTCCGTATAGTGGCCCCGTCGCAACTGGTCCAGGATATAGCGGCGCAATTCTCCGACCGCCTCCCCCAGTCCATTCAAATAAGCGGCCCAGCCCACGCCCAGCTCCTCGGCTGTAGGCAAAGGATGATGCTGGATCAGGGCCGCGAAGGTGGCGGCTTCGGTAAATTCTTTCTGAGCGTCCTGCGCGAAACCAGCGTAGTAAATATCTTGATGCTGCTGCAAGTCGGTAGCCATCTCCGTAATCAGCGTCGCGGCCTGGGAGAGCAGTTCCTGAGCTGTCTGGAACTCTTGTCTATGAGCAGCTCGAATGCTATTGGCGCAGTAGCGAATGGCCGTGCGCGATTTCGGCAAGGCTCGTTCGCGGGCTGCATGTTTGAGTGCCAGGTGATCGATGGCGCTCTGTCCGATGGTCTCTAAGTTCTCAGCCATAACGTGCTGTATCCTTTCTATAATAGGCCAGTGTATCATAGAAAGTGCCAAACGACAAAAGCTCCCACGATGAATCGGGGAGCTTTCTCAGGTGAAGGTCTCCGTCAACATGAGCCGTTTTGCGCTACTTTTTACGGCCTATCTTTTTGTCCTGATAGATCAGGACCGGGAAGACCTCAATTTCTGCCGGGAAACTCATGCTTTGCAGATCGCCAGCCCAGAAAAGCTGTTTCATCATTTCGGCGACCGCGTAGAGTAGATGCTGGAGAGCGGCCTCCTGTCCATGCTCATACGCGGCGCTTCCCTGGTACATAGACATGGCGACGAAGAATGGATTGACGGGGGTACGTTCATTCAGACGTACCAGGTAAATATCCATTTTCGCGTCTCCTTTGTCCACGGGAACCATCACGCGAAGTTCCGGCTTCTGGTCAATGATGTCCAGGCGATAGAAAACACCGTAGTGATCGCGTGATGCCTGAAAAATGGACACCTCAGGCACAGAGTCACTCGTATATAGAGCATCGGTTGGTCGTTCCATCTCTACTCCTAAATCTGCCAGAAAGCTCTCAAACTGCTCGTCGATGTTCATAAGACCCTCTCTCGTTCTTGTATCACCTCATATGACAATAACCTTCACAAAAGTATTCTGTAGCAGTGAGAGAAAAACGGAAATCGCCTCAACCAATTACGTATCTTTGCCCATTTACTGCAATGGATAGTTTCCCGTTCTGCGACACTCGGTTTATTGATACCGATATTTTTCCCTGATATTTAGACTGAAGTAAGCAACAGAGCAAGCCTTTGTAAGAAAGCTTGCCAGGCTCAACAATGTGTTAGTAAATCTAAAAAAGGGGTAAAAAATGATGAAAGTCGGTCTGAAGTACTGGCGATACTGCATTGTGTTGATTGCGGTCGCGATGGCGCTTCTCGAAACGACGACGGCCTTTGCCTGGAATACAGAGCCGCAGGTTTTGCCGCCAAGTTCCCATCCTTTTGGGCGTACGTATGGAGAGTGGAGCAATGCCTGGTGGCAGTGGGCTTTCTCAATCCCAACGCCTGTGAACCCTCTGCTTGATACGACTGGAGCCCATTGCAGCGAAGGACAATCAGGCCCGGTGTGGTTTCTGGCCGGGACAATTACGAGCGGCCCGGTTACTCGCCATTGCACGATCCCG
>DASTZT010000490.1:0-5100 GCA_035764225.1 Ktedonobacteraceae bacterium | reverse complement strand
GTCGGTCAATTCTCCCTCGGTTAAATGAGGAAAGGTGCGGTAAAGGAAATCCGCGCTAATTAACGCAAGAATGGAATCTCCCAGGAATTCCAGGCGCTCATTCGAACTCTGTCCCTCACCGGCGCTTTCGTAGATAAATGAACGATGAGTCAAAGCCATGCTGAGCAATTTTTGGTCCTGGAAGTGGACATTGAGAATCGCTTCTAGCTGTTCATACATTACAATACCTCTAGCAACACATGAGCCTCGTTCTGTACTTGCTCCATGACAGTACCAATGCGCCAGAAAACAACGTCTGGTGCCAGATCAGCAAGTTGGGGCCATAGCGCCGGATCGATGGCCGCGAAAAGCCCCCCTGATGTCTGTGGGTCCCATAGTAACGCACGCTGATCCAGCTCTAGCTGATCGCTGATATGGACGTGAGGCGTGAGATAATCCTCGTTGCGATGTGCTCCTCCTGGGATACAACCCAGTTTTGCATACTGCTGAGCGTTGGGTAAAAGTGGC
Organism: Ktedonobacteraceae bacterium; assembly: GCA_035764225.1. Classification (GTDB taxonomy): domain Bacteria; phylum Chloroflexota; class Ktedonobacteria; order Ktedonobacterales; family Ktedonobacteraceae; genus DASRHT01. The sequence continues at coordinate 4,593 of DASTZT010000490.1, read as the reverse complement.
AATGCCTGGAAGTCAAAGCGCATGCTGGTAAGGCTCTGAGACGCCATTTCCCAGGCGTGACCTAGCAGCCCAAAGCCGGTGATATCTGTGACCGCGTGTACCCCTGTACCGACTCGTACTAAAGCCTCGCTGGCTTTACGATTAAGCTGCATCATCGATTGGGTGGCCGCCTGGAGATCGTTTTCCTGCACCAGGTCGCGCTTGTGAGCGGTTGTAATTAATCCAGTACCCAATGGTTTACTGATGATGAGCAGATCGCCCGGCCTGGCACCTCCCTTCGTCAGGATCTGTTCGGGGTGAACCATGCCGGTAACGGAGAGGCCATATTTCGGCTCTTTGTCTGTCACAGTATGGCCGCCAGCAATCACGCCGCCAGCTCGTGCCACGCTATCCATACCGCCGCGTAATACCTCGCTGAGTATGTTTGCCTCCAGATGATCGGGCCAGGCCACCAGATTGATTGCCATCAGCACCTGTCCTCCCATCGCATACACATCACTCATCGCGTTAGCGGCGGCAATCGCGCCAAAAGCATAAGGATCATCAACCACAGGCGGGAAAAAGTCCGCTGTGCTAATAACTGCCTGCTGGTCATTGAGACGGTAGACCGCGGCATCATCGATAGCATCCAGGCCAACCAGCAGATTGGGGGCAGTGGATGCATAGCCTTTTAATGGAAGCAGAACCTGCTCCAGGGTCTCTGGACCCATTTTTGACGCTCAGCCTGCGCAACTGGCAAGCGAAGTTAACCGTATCTGTCGGCCTGTGCTCATGGGAAATCCTCGATCACTACGCAAACTTCAGTCGTCATTGTAGCGCGTTTTGGGCCAGTACGCAACGCTGGACTGATCTCTAGAGATGTGTTACTCTTAAGCAGGATGGACTTGAGGGAGACAGGCAATCGCGGGTCGCAAGGTCCGAGGAAAGTCCGAACTCCAGAGAGCAGAATGCTGGATAACGTCCAGTGAAGGCAACTTTAAGGAAAGTGCAACAGAAACATACCGCCCGCCACATACTATGACGCGGGTAAGGGTGAAATGGTGAGGTAAGAGCTCACCAGCAATCAGGTGACTGGTTGGCTGGGCAAACCCCATTCGGAGCAAGACCGAGCAGAAGGGATAGCGTGTTTGCCCCGGTAAACGCGTTAGCAGGTTGCTCGCCTGTTAACCTTCGGGTTGGTCGCTTGAGATCGCAGGTAACTGCGATCCTAGATAGATGATTGCCGTCTACGTCAGCGAGAGGTGGCGTAGGTACAGAATTCGGCTTACGGCTCCCTCAATTCCATTGCAACAGTGTATGAAAATAAAAAAGACAGAAGACGTTTTATCTTCTGTCTTTTTTATTTATTATGTTATGAAGAATAATAGCGTGTCTATTACCTGCTCAGGCGATCATGCTCAATCAACCAGCGGATAAAATTGAGGCGACGGCTTTCTTCTATCATTTCGCGATATTCAATTTCCTCAGTGACGTGGTCCCTCATATAGATCAATCTCATGGCTTCAATCTCGCTAAAGCCCATTGAGAGCAAATCTTGAAGGCTTGTGTTTTCTGTTGTATATGATTGTTCTGACATGATGGCGCTCCCTTATATAAACGGAACGAACTACGGGACAGAGCCGTCAAGACTTTTAATGCCTTGTTTGATAGATATACGGATCAAAGCATCTCACTAGATACAACATCTTTCTCTCCTCCCTTATTTCGGTTGTGATTGGTGCATCTGTTCCTCTGGAGAGGAATGATCCTCTATACCTACGTATACTAGGACGTTCGCAGGTGAGATTTTTCGGGTGAAAATGTCCGTGCCGCTGGTAAACAGATGCAGAATCAACATTCATAAGTAAGGGGACTGTACTGTCATAGCTATGAGGAAAACATTTAAAGCTGACGACCTTTGAATATATACTAGCATAGTCGTCAACGCTGGTCCATTGAATAGCCAGAATGTCCTATAGTATATATATCGATCCCCAGTTGTAAAATCTTTAGGGTTCGTTCTGTGGTATCGCTGAGCAAGGGTGCTGCGTATTGCATGGCATCAGCTAGCGACATTGGGCCGGAAGGAAGCACGGCGACAGCGGAGACGCCCAGCTTATAAACGGCCTGATAGCCCTGGCCGAGGCTGCCTGCAAGCGCCAACACGGGGACGCTATAGCGCCTGGCCAGCTCCGCTACCGCCCCGACGCTCTTCCCATAAGCCGTCTGCTCGTCAATCTGTCCCTCTGCGGTAATAACCAGATCTGCGGTACGAATTTGCTCTTCGAGATGAACCGCTTCCAGCACAATCTGCGCTCCTGGACGCAACGTTGCATGGAAAAACGCCAGTAGTCCTGCTCCCAGCCCACCAGCAGCACCTGAACCGGGAATATCAGCAACGGCGATTCCAAGATCGCGTTCGACCATATGTGCATAGTGGGCCAGAGCTGCATCTAGTTCTACTATCATCTCAGCTGTAGCTCCTTTTTGTGGGCCATAGATTGCCGTTGCGCCTTGCGGGCCACAAAGAGGATTGGTGACATCACAAGCAACGTCGAAAACGCATTCGGCCAGGCGGGGGTCCATTTGCTCGGTTGTAATCTGGGCAAGGGTGCTCAAGGCGGCTCCTCCGGCTGCGATGGCTTGACCTTCACTGGTGGTGAGGGTTGCGCCGAGGGCCTGGGCCATGCCCGCGCCGCCATCGTTGGTCGCACTACCCCCGATGCCAATAATAAAGCGGCGGTAGCCGTAGTCCAGGGCGGCGCGAATCAATTCGCCTACGCCGTAGGTTGTGGTGATGCGTGGATCGCGTTGTGCGGGAGGGACGAGCGGCAGACCGGCGCAGGCCGCCATTTCGATTGCTGCCGTACGGCCATCGCCCATTAATCCAAAGAACGCCTCAACCGGTTGGCCCAGTGGTCCTGTGACCACCTGACGCACTATTTTCCCTCCGGTCGCATCGACCAGAGCCTGTACAGTACCCTCACCGCCATCGGCCACTGGAACAAGCGTTATATCTGCGTTCGGATAGACGGCGCGAACCCCGTTAGCGATGGCCCGTCCCGCCTCCGCCGCAGTCAAGCTCCCCTTGAGCGATTGGGGCGCGATCACAATGCGCACTGTCGTTTTCCCTTTCACAATCGGCTGCCGTATAGCTATTAAACCTTGATCTTATTGTATCTCATAGAAGAACGGCGAGGACGGTCACGCTCTTCTCTCCCTCATGCCGGGCAGCATCTCGTGAAAACTAAAAAGCCCTGCTTTGTTTTTTCTCTCGTTTGCATACACTCTCTAACTGCCCTATACTTAAGGATAAATACAGAAGCATGAAGCTTTTCTTACAAAAAATCGCCACAAGTCTGGAGTTTTCACAACGAACTGGCCCAGGAAGCCCTGTCCTTTTAAGGCAGGGAGGAAAGGGCCTTCCTTGTCTTGGGGTGGATCGGGGAGTGGTTGCTCTTCTCATGTTCTTTCATCCAATTTTGTGTATTGACATACCATTGAAAACATGGGAGAATATATGGTATGAAAATGGTGATCACAGCCAAGCTCAAATTGCAGACGGAGTCTCACCAGTTCAAGGCATTGCGTGCAACGCAACTGGCGTATCGTGACTCGCTCAATTACGTCAGTCAGTACGCCTACGCGCATGACAAGATGAGTAATGCAGTACGATTGCAGGAAGGCACGTATGCCGAGATACGGGAAACGTACCACCTGCCTGCGCAAATGGCCTGTTCCGTTCCTCGTCAGGTGGGAGCCACATACAAAGCCCTGTGGACAAAGGTGAAGCAGAATGCAGCCGCCCGGAAAGCTGGGATCACGAAAAAGCGATATAAAGGGCTGGACACTGCTCCGAAGTACGTTTCTCCCACCTTGACCTACCAGTACGGCAAAGATTATACCTTCAAGAAAGAGCAACATGTCAGCATCTTGACGCTTGAAGGGCGTGTCATCGTTCCCTATACCGGATACGACAAGCACATGGCCCTGATCCAACAGGGAGCGAACATTGGTGCAGCAAAACTGTGGTACGACCAACCCAAGAAGCACTTTTACCTGCTCGTCTCTCTTGAGGTGGAAGCACCCGATCCCACTCCTGAGACCCACACGCATGTGGTTGGGGTCGATGTCGGGATGCGCTATCTGGCCGTGACCAGCACGACCAGGGGAGCAAGCATGTTTTATTCGGGCAAGCGCATCGTGCCCAAGTCCCATCATTACGCGAGACTAAGAAAGCGTCTTCAGCGCAAAGGCACTCGTTCCGCGACCCGCCGTTTGATCGCGATCAGTGGGCGAGAGAGACGGTTGAAGCAAGACGCCAATCACACGATCTCGAAACGGATTGTGACCCACCATCCGAAGACGCTGATTGGACTGGAACACCTGACCGATATTCGAGAACGCACCACACGAAGGAAGGGCAAGAAGGCAACGAGCAAGCAACGTCAAGCGAATGCCGCATACTCCAAGTGGGCCTTCTCCGAACTGCATGCCATGATCGCCTATAAAGCCTTGCTCAGTGAGAGTATGGCGGTGAACGTGGATGCGCACTACACCTCGCAGGCGTGCCCGATGTGTGGACATACCTGCAAGGCGAATCGTCCCAGGAAA
>DASTZT010000489.1:0-7368 GCA_035764225.1 Ktedonobacteraceae bacterium | reverse complement strand
GTGGACGAGCTTTGGCAGAGCAGTGCCTGGTGATTGTTGATCCCGAAACCCATAGTGTGTGTGCCGATGACGAGGTTGGCGAAATCTGGATCTCAGGTTCTAGCGTGACGCAGGGGTACTGGATGCGCTCTGAGGAAAATGCGGAAACGTTCCAGGCCTATCTTGCCGACGGTTCAGGGCCATTTATGCGTACAGGCGATCTAGCTTTTATCTGTCAAGAGCAGGTTTTTATTGCTGGTCGTATCAAAGACCTGATCATCATTCGTGGACGCAACCACTATCCGCAGGATATCGAATTGACCGTCGAGGGGGCGCATCCGGCTCTGCGACGCTCGGCGGGAGCGGCTTTCTCTATTGATATCGATGGGCAAGAGCAATTGATCGTCGTCCAGGAAGTGGATCGGGCCTATAGCAACAATCTGGATGCGCAGGAGATTTTTCAGGCCATGCGAGCCAGTATTCTGCGACAGCATGAATTGCAGACGTACGCTATTGCCTTAATCAAGCATAATTCTATCCCTAAGACGAGCAGCGGCAAAATTCAGCGCCGAGCCTGTCGCCAGCAGTTCCTGATGGAAGAGCTGAGTTTTCTGGAAGTGAGCATAGTGATGGAGGATAGCGAACCGCTGGACTCTTCCGAAGACCATCTCACGCGCGACGACCTGCTGGCTGCCGAGCCGCAGGAGCAGCTTTCGCTGTTGCTCTCGTATCTTGCTACCCAGGTCAGCCGCATTTTGAAAGTGGATGTGCAGACCTTCGCTCTGGACAGTCACTTGAGCGCCTGGGGCCTGGATTCGTTGAAAGCGTCATCCCTAAAAAGCCAGTTGGAAAGCGATCTGGGCATTGACATTCCCGTCGTAATGATGTTGCAAGACCCTCAGGTAGGCGAACTGGCCCGGCTCATCCTGGCCCAGCTCAGCGAACAGAGCGAGAGTCTCGCTGATGGTACGCTAATTGAGCCGCAGGAGCTGCGCGATGCCTATCCGCTCTCGTTTTCTCAGGAGCAAATCTGGTTTTTGACCCAGTTTGATCCCGAATCGGCATTCTACAACATGCCATTCCTCGTCCGTATCAAAGGCAAGCTCTCACTGCCTGCGCTGGAATGGAGCATCAACAAAATTGTTGAGCGCCACGAAACCCTGCGCATGACCTTTGATGTCGAAGATGGCTTCCCGATCCAGCGCGTTCAACTGCCGTCCGCGATTCCTCTGGTGATCAGGGACCTGGCTCATCTGGCAGGAACGCGCCTGGAGGAAGAAGTCACTCGCCTGTCGTATGAAGAAACGGCGCGTTTGTTTGATTTGAGTCGCGGTCCTCTGCTGCGGGTGATGGTGATCCGTCTGCACGCTGATGAATATCAGCTCCAGATCACCTTCCACCATATTACCTGTGATGGCTGGTCAATGAGCGTTTTGATGCAAGAGTTACGGACTTTTTACCAGGCATATGTGCAGCAGAACCTTGAAACTGCGATGCTGCCAGATTTGACGGTACGCTACACGGATTATGTCCTCTGGCATCGGGATTGGCTGCAAGGAGAAAGGCTGGAGGAGCAACTGGCATACTGGCAGCGTCAACTGCAAGACCTCAAGCCTCTGGAGTTGCCAACGGATCGACAGCGTCCACCGATACCAAGCTATCAAGGAGAGACAATCCAGTTTACCTTGCCCGACTATCTGAGAGATGGCTTGAAATCGCTCGGTCATCAGGTCGGAGCTACCTTCTTTATGGTGATGGTCTCGACCTTGATGCTGCTGCTAGCACGTTACTCTGGACGGCGTGATATCGCTGTTGGGACGCTGGTTGCCAATCGCACACGTAAAGAGGTCGAGCGGCTCATAGGATGCTTCATCAATACCCTGGTCTTGCGTGGCGACCTCGCGCCCGATCAATCGTTTATGGAACTGCTGCAACAGATGCGGCAAACGGTCCTTGATGCCTATGCTCATCAGGATGTCGCCTTTGAAAAGGTGGTGGAGAAGCTGCGACCAGATCGCCATCTGAGCCATTTCCCCTTCTTCCAGGTGATGCTGGTCCTGCAAAGCTTCTCTCAGGGAGGCTCTAAGGATGGGGAAGTAACATTTGAGCCGTTTGAGAGCGAGAATAATGCAGCTATCCACGACCTCTATATCTCGGCCACGGAGACGGCCCAGGGCATAGACTGCCTGGTGCGCTATAGCACGGATATCTTTGAGCGTTCGACTATCATGCGTTTGCTAGAACACTGGCAGACGTTGATGGAGGGGATTGTTGCTGATCCCCGGCAGCGCGTCTCAGCAGTGTCGATGCTGAATGAGGCCGAATACAGACAAATAGTGACCGAATGGAATGATACTGTGGTGGATTATCCTTTGCAGAGTGTCTATCAGCAGCTCTTCTCTGCTCAGGTGCAACGCACCCCACAGGCCCCGGCGGTGACATATTGCGGTAAAACGTTATCCTATCAGGAGCTGGATCTGCTCTCGAATCGCCTGGCACACGCGTTACGCGAAAGGGGCGTCGGGCCTGAGGTACTGGTTGGCATCTACATGGAGCGTTCTCTAGAGATGCTGGTCAGCATTCTGGCTATCTTCAAGGCTGGAGGAGCCTATCTGCCATTAGATTTGTATCATCCAGCTCAGCGCGTTCGCTTCATCTTGAACGAGTCGCAAACACGGCTGATTATCACACAGCCTCATCTGTATAAGCGCCTTGAAGATGGAGAACTGGCAGCCTTTGCCCTTGATGAAGCATGGCAGGCAATTGCAGCGTATAGCGATCAGCCGCTTCCGGTAAGCAATACGCCTGAAAATCTTGCTTATGTCATCTACACGTCAGGCTCGACCGGTTTACCTAAGGGAGCGATGATCTGCCAGCAAGGAATGATCAATCACCTGATGGCAAAAATCGATGCGTTGCACATCAATGCCAATGATATTCTGGCACAAAATGCCTCACAGTGCTTTGACATCTCTGTCTGGCAGTTCCTGGCAGCGCTACTAGTCGGTGGGCAGACCCATATCGTGCCGGATGAAGTTGGCTTAAACCCTGCGTCTTTGTTCGGAGAGGTCGTTGAGGATAGTATTACCATCCTGGAGCTCGTGCCTGCCTATATGCAAGCGTTTCTCGATTATATTCAAGAGCGAGGACAACAGAGCAACCCCAGGTTATGCTTGCGCTGGATCGTTCCCACTGGCGAGGCGTGTTCGCTACGCCTGGCCAACTACTGGTTCCGTCTTTTCCCGCATATCCCACTGCTAAACGTCTACGGGACCACTGAAAGCTCTGATGACACATTACATGCAGTTATCGAGTCAAGCAGCCGCAGGCAGTGGCAGCGTGTCCCAATTGGACGACCCGTTCCCAATACGCAAGTCTATGTATTAGATGAGCAGCTTGCCGTTGTCCCAATTGGCGTGCCTGGGTCCATCTACCTCGGAGGTGTCTGCGTTGGTCGTGGTTACCTCAATGATCCTGTGCGAACGGCGTTAGCTTTTATTCCCAGCCCATTTATTGCTGGCGAGCGTCTCTATAAAACAGGGGATCTGGGGTACTATCTCCCAGATGGCCAGATTGGTTTTATCGGGCGCGTTGATCATCAGATCAAACTGCGTGGTTACCGGATTGAACTGGGTGAAATCGAGGCTGTTCTGGATCAGCACCAGGCTGTCAAAGAGTCGGTTGTCTCCGTCTATACAACCTCGACGAATAGGGGAGCCAATGATCACCTTGTGGCCTATGTCGTCAAGCTCGATCAAGCAGTTTCGGAGGATGACCTGCGCACGTATCTCCTCCAAAAATTGCCCGAATATATGTGTCCATCACACTTTGTGTCCCTGGAGTCTTTACCTTTGACCGCAAATGGCAAGATAGATCGCCGTAGCTTACCGACTCCTGAGACAATAACTGGCGCTCAGGAAGCTTTTGTCGCCCCCAGGAATGCTCTAGAAGAGATGCTTGTCAGCATATGGCAACAGGTTCTAGGGCATGAACAGATCGGCGTCATGGACAACTTTTTCCAACTGGGAGGGCATTCTCTGCTTGCGGCGCAAATGCTCACTCGCCTCCGTGAACAACTGAACGTTGATATTCCCCTGCGCCGAATGTTTGAAGAGCCGACAATTGCTGCTCTCGCTTCTCTGTTAGAGAAAGAGCATCAGCAGTTGTCAGCGATGGATCGTCAGAGATAGCGTGATACTTCTATTCCGCGCATTTCAAGATACATTCTCTTTTTGAAAGGTAGGACATTACACGATGTTTACAGGAAAAGAGTTTCGCGATGTGTATGCCTATAGCCGTAAAAAGGGCAGAGGATACACATTAGGTTATTGGATACAAAGAGGCTTTATAGGTGTCGCCATTGGTTTATGTCTTTGGCTATTGGCAGGGTGTGATGCGTCTATCTCCCTTTCCGTCGGAACTCCAGCCTCCAAGATAGCAATGATGACAGTTCCTTTGACCGCTATGAAGCAGGTGTACATTTGTGACAAAACAGGCAATGTAACCCTGAGTGCTAGTAGCCAGGCCAAAGATGTCACAGTAGAAGTCAAAAAAACTGTCTATGTGCAGAAATCCGCTGACCCAGCACCGCTGTTCCAGGCTTTAACGGTAAGTACGCAAAATATAACGAGTTCATCGTGTGACTGGCTCCCGAAAAAAGGTGATGGGAGTACGCTGGTAGTGAGCGCCACTTCTCCTGATGATGGCGAACTGTTGAAGGATCACAAGAATACAATTCACCTCAATATTGTGTTCCCGTCTTCGATGATCGCAGATGGCTCGCCCCTTTCGGTCAGGATAGAGGCTGGCAATAATATTACCCTGAGCGGCTTTGCAGGCAGTTTAACGCTTTTAAGTACCGCTGGCGATGTGCAGGCTGAGCATATGTCTCTTGTCTCTAACTCAATGCTCCATGCGCAGGCAGGCAATATCGTATTCAAAGGCTCGCTATCCGGCAGCAAGATACAGGATGTGTTCCAGTCGGATTCTGGGGACGTTTCATTAACTCTTCCCGCAACCACCAACGTCTCCGTTGATGCAAATGCTCCAACAGGCAACATTGAGGACACATTTTCCCCTAATAGTGTGAACCAGGGGGTGGCCGGAGCAAGTGTCAAAGGGCCACTGAATCCCGCTATGAACAACATTACGCCCGGCCTGCTCAAATTGATGTCCTCTACAGGCGACATCGTCATCAATAAAGCTTGAAAAATCATGCTAGCAAGGGTGAAAGCTGCCCTTGCTAGCATAACGTCCTCACCTCCTACGGCTCTCCGTATGCGTCACAAACATACCGTCATGGCCTCTGTACGCAGGGGCATACACGAATGATGTTGCCAGCATTTGTCTATAACCTGTCATTCTGTAATCATGGAGTAAAAAAGTATGCAAGCCCAATCGATTAAACCATCGGTGGAGGTCATCTATCCCCTCTCCCCTATGCAGCAGGGGATGCTCTTTCATACGCTTTATAATCAGCAGTCGGATTCATATTTGGAACAGCACCAATATATCTTGCGCGGAACGCTCAATGTCGCAGCCCTCAAGCGGAGCTGGGAGCAGGTTATGCAGCGCCATGCGGTTTTGCGCACTCAGTTTATGTGGCAGGATCTGAATGAGCCTCTCCAGGTTGTCTGGCGAGAACTGACCTTGCCCTGGGCTGAATATGATCTGTGGGGTCTGCCGGAGGAGGAGCAGCAAGCGCGCCTCGCCGCTATCCTGAGAGAAGATCTGAGCAGGAGTGCCAGGCTTGATGCTGCTCCATTATTCCGCCTCATCCTGATCAGGCTGCAACAGGACACGTATCAATTCGTCTGGAGTATCCATCATGCGTTGGTAGATGGTTGGAGCTCTGCAATTATTGTGCAAGAAGTGTTCCAGTTCTATGAAGCCAATCGTCAGGGTTACGATCTTGATCTCCCGGTACCCGTTTCCTATCGTACGTATATCGCCTGGTTGCAGCAGCAGGATCGCGCCAGCGCGGAGGCATTTTGGCGAGAGATGCTGGCAGGCTTCCACTCTCCAACAATTTTACAGGTGGCTCACCCACAGACCTCAGGAGGTCCTCTAGGAGCGGAGATGGAGGGCCACTCTTATCTCAAAAAGCTTCCTACAAAAACGACTACCGCTTTGCAAACATTCTGTCGGCAGCACAGGATCACTTTGAATACTCTGATTCAAGGGTGCTGGGCGCTGCTCCTGAGTCACTATAGTGGCGAGCGTGATGTCGTCTTCGGTATGGTAGTTGCCGGGCGACCACTGGATTTACCCGCCTCGGCAGAAATGGTGGGACTTTTTATTAATACCCTGCCGACCAGGGTCCAAATCGATCCGGCGCAGCCCCTTCTCGCGTGGTTGCAAGGGCTTCAGATGCAGCAGGTGAAGGCACGTCAATACGATTATTGTGCGTTGACCGATATTCAGCAATGGAGCGACCTGCCAGGGAATATGCCCTTGTTTGAAAGCATTGTTGTTTTCGAGAATTATCCCGGTGATGGAGAGGAAATGGTAAAGCGGTTGAGTTTGAATGTAGATCAACTGCCTACATCTGCTCCAACAAACTATCCTCTCTGCCTGGCTATCATACCTGGAAAGGAGATGGCCGTCTACCTGGCTTATGATCGCCAACGCTTTGATGACCCGGTGGCGGAACAATTACTGGAGCATTTTATAGTACTGCTTGAGGGAATAAGCAATGCACATGCTGGCCTGTGCTGTGGAGCGCTATCACTGCTAACGCCTGCCGAGCATCAGCAAATGTTGCTTGACTGGAATAACACAACTGCGCCCTATCCTGATACGCTCTGTATTCCTGATGCTTTTGAGGCGAGGGCGCAGGAATTTCCTGACAACGTTGCGCTTGTTTTCGATGATACCCACCTTACCTATAACGAGCTCAATCGCCAGAGCAATATACTAGCTTACACCTTGCAGTCAGCGGGCGTGGGTGCGGAAGAAGTGGTTGGGCTGTATTGTAAACGTTCAATAGAGATGGTCGTTGGGGCGCTTGGCATTCTGAAGGCGGGGGGGGCCTATCTGCCTCTTGATCCAGATTACCCGGAGGAGCGGCTCCAGCCAATCATCGCTGAGGCCGGGTTGCGCCTGATCGTCGCTCAACAACATATCGCTCATGCACTGCCTCAACATACCATGCAGATCATCTTTCTTGATGCAGCAGGGGTCCAGGACGTAGGCGTATCTGCTAAGGAGAAGAATCCGACGCGGACAACACAGAGCGACAATAGTGCCTATGTCATTTATACTTCCGGCTCAACTGGAAAGCCAAAGGGGGTCGTGGCGACTCATCGCGGCGTCTGCAACCTGCTTGCCCAGCAAGAAGCGGTTTTCCCTGTCCATCCGGGGCTTCGAATTCTCCAGTTTGCCTCGCAA
>DASTZT010000488.1:0-3144 GCA_035764225.1 Ktedonobacteraceae bacterium | reverse complement strand
CAAAGGGCAAGAAGAATTGAGAGGCGTCCAGGTAAGATTCGGTCAGTCCAGGATTCCACCAGTAGGTTTGCGCTGGATCGAGCTGGTAGCCTCCTTCGTGCGCTAGCAACGTATCCAGAGCGTCTTTCGTGAGCGCCCCGGTCAGCGCCTGCTCGACCTGCGCTGGCGAGAACACGGCCTCTTCTGTGCGTGCAAGTAACGCCTGCGGACTTACCTGTCCCAAAGGATACGGCTGTTTCTGCTCTGGCGACCAGTAGTATTGGCGCTGCCAGCTCAACAGTCGAGCCGATGCCGTGCCTACAACCTGCTCAACATATGCGCTGATCTGTTCAAAGGTAACGTATGCCTGACCAGCCATGAGCGAAAGCCCATCGATTTCATACGTTTTATTCTCCTGTGGCACGCCGAGCAGTTGTATTCCGCTTCCAGTCTGATTGATAAAACTGTTCTCGCTTGTCACCACCTTCGGGCTTTGTTGCTCAGATAGTGCTGTCCCTGTCCCTTGCCGTCTGCCATAGGTCACAGCGCACGAGTTCAGAACATTGCCATATGCGTCCACGTTCAAAATGAAGGAGTGGTTGACGCGTGGATCGTTGGGGTTGCGCTCATAGTCGTACGCCAGGCTCTCCTGTGCGTGGACAAAATATACTCCATACTTGTTTTGTCCTCTGGCCTGCATTTGTGTCACGGCATAATTGGCCTCAGTGACGCTATAGGGGGCATCCTGCTGCTGTTCTGGTAACATGGTGGGTGCCGTAGGTGAAGAGACCTCCTCTCGCAACACCTGACCTTTCAGGGCGCGATATGCCTCACGCCACGCGTCAGCATCGTCTTCAAGCATGGTGAAGGTGCTGATGGGCAGGTGGTAGGCCTGAGTATCGTGCTGGGAATATTCTCGCTGGTATTGTTGTGAGAGCAGGCTATCCTGCTGCCATGCGCCAGTGTGGTACCACGTCCGCGTCAGGACCGGAGGAACATTGGTCGGTTGAGTATCCGAGAGCAGCGTTTCGGCATCCCACCTTTCAACCAGACCAAAGCCGCGAAACTCGCGCTCAATGCCATCGTAGTACCCGTGATGGTAAGCGTAAGTGCTGACCAGCCTGGTCTGAGAGATCAGATCGATGCTTTCCGTCTTCTCCACGACCTGCACCGGAAATGGCAGGTTGACGATCCAGGGCAGATCCTTCTGCTTATCCTCCAGGTAATAGCGAGTGGAGCTGCAATAGGTGATCGTCGATTGTGCTCCCAGGTGATTATTGACGCCATTCAGTAAGTAGGGCTTTTGCCCCTGACTAAAATCGTAGCACCAGTGGTGCGGTTGAGGGTGATTTTCGCTCAGGAGCAAGCTGGTTGTGCCATTGCCAAAAACGTCGGCCAGCTCGATTTGATTGACGCGATCCCACGAACCGGGCAAAGGGATAGACAGGGGATCGCTGAAGGAATTGCCGCTTTGATTGAAAAAGACCTCCACATGATCGGGATAGGCATAGATAATGTCTGCCGTTCCAGAGCCATCCAGGTCCGCCAGAAAGAGGCGGGAGGCGTCCAGATCCGCTCCGAATTGTGGGGCGTTCTCGAATCCTACCACGCTGCCAAATTGACCATAGCCCAGGTTGGGCCAGCACTCGACCTGCCCATTCGTAATCCGTACCAGATGCGACATGCCGCTGCCAAACATATCCGCAAACTGAAGCACTTCATTCTCCGCCCTCGCTTTAGGCAACGGAATATCGCTCCTCCGACCACTGGCAAGCGACGGTCCGAAGCCGCCTGAACCCAGAGAAGGATAGACGAGAATCCGCTCATCTCCCAGAAACAGCAGATCCGCCAGGCCGTCGCCGGTCACATCCACCAGGTAATTGGCGGGGTTAGAGAAGTCGGTTGGAAAGGAGGGAAGCAGCCGAAATTGCTCCCAGCTATGATCTGGTTTCGCTTCATAGTAGCCCGTGCTGGCAGCGGTGTTCATCACCAGATCGAGTTGTCCGTTCCCTGTCAGATCGAGCAAGCGCAGATTGCGCAGCTGGCTCGTATGCTCAATGGGCAGCGCAAAAGGGGCCTGAGCGGGGGCATAGCGCACGGCCTGCACCATTCCCTGATCGTCCTTACTGTCCTCTGGCTCCCAATATCGTGTCGTTCTGCCATCATTGTAGAGCACACCCGGAATGCCTTCCCCATACAAATCAACCAGCTGGTACTCCGGCAAACGATCAAAGCCGGGCAAGAACTGTCCATTGGTGTCTTGCAACGGCTCAAAGTCGTGCCCATCCGGTTGAAAGGCCGTGTAGCTGAACTCTAACAATGGGAGATTCTTGCTCTGATACTGACCGTTTTCATGGCGATACCCAATAGACTCGACCGCTTGCAGCAGCGATACTGTTGGCGCTTCTTGATAGTGCAAACGAGTCGCGTGGACAAGGACGGGATCAGACCCCAATTCCGTAAAGCGATGGAACATGAGGATCTGACGACAGAGCCGATGCGTACGGATTTCAAAGCCTGCCTGATAGGTCGAAAACGAGTCGAGCCGCTTCGTCCAGGCCCGCACCGGAGTATAAGGCGCAGGGTAGGCCGGATCGCTATTGTACTCCCCATAGTCAAAGACCACCTCGAAATGCCATGTCTCCTGCGTGGTTTGCCCTTCCTGAAACGGCTCAGTATTGCCATAGGAGATCCGCTGAAGATATTTATTTGCTGTTTGCAGACGATTTATTTCAGAGAGAGTATTGGGTACATTATCGCTATTTTCAGCAGTATAGGTATAGACAATGTGATTGCCCCTGGCATCGAACGTTTCTGCCAGCAGCCATTGAAAGATGTGGTCGGGATTCGCTGGATCGATGATCCTGGTGTTCTCGGTCGTCCCGAAAAGATTGGTGATATTATCGTTGCTGACCACGCGCCAATAAGAAGCGCCTCCCTGCTGCTCTGTCCAGTGCTCAATAGCGGCAAATAATCCTTCGAGACGAGGACGGTAAGCGACGATTGTATATACGATGCTATTGCGTGTCTCCTGGCGTTGACTACCAGGAACGGGCACTAAATCCTCAGCATTGGAGAAAAGAAACGTATCCGCATCATCATATTGAGGCAGTCCTTTGGACGTTTTGCGGGCAATAGTGGCAATGGAAAGGCCAAATCCCAGGC
>DASTZT010000487.1:0-8893 GCA_035764225.1 Ktedonobacteraceae bacterium | reverse complement strand
ACTGCCCCTACCGAAGATAGGAGAGATTAGGAGGCATATTTTATGGAGAAGCCATTGCGCGTGGGTATTGATCTCACAGGGATATGGCGGAGGCCAACGGGCATTTTTCGCTATGCTGCTGAGCTGGCCCAGGCGCTGTTGCAACTGGACAATCAAGCGATCCAGTATGTGTGCTTTTTCGCGCGCGAGATCCACCCGGATTTCCTGCCGTTGCGCGATGCCTTCACAGCTATCATTGCCCCCACTACTAATGAACTGCTGCTTAAGCAATGCTGGTTTCCTCTCGTGTTACCACGCCTCCGGCTCGATGTGATGCACTATCCGGCTTTCCCACCACCATATGCTCACCCGTTCGCTCCTCCTCTGGTGATGACGCTGCACGATTGCGGCCCCTGGCGCTATCCTCAGGCGCTGACATGGCATGGGCGCTGGTACTTCCGCACGTTATTAGCGCACGGATTACACACCTGTACGCGCATCATCACGGTATCCAGGCATGCCAAAGCGGAGATTGGTCACTTCGAGGGTGAGCGTTTCCTGGCGAAGCTTGCGGTGATCCCGGAGGCGGCGCGTCCTGAATTCGCGCTTCCACAAAGCCTCGCCTTTCTTGATAGCGTCCGCGCAAAATACCGGCTCCCAGAACGCTTCTTGCTGGCTGTGACGACGGTTGAGCCGCGTAAAAACCTGGTGACGCTGTTGGATGCCTATCGAGAATTACAAGAGCAGTCCGGTGCCTCGTGTCCCCGGCTGGTGATTGTGGGGCGCAAGGGATGGAATTGTGGAGATATTTTACGCTATATGCAGGATCTGCAAGAGACGGTCATTTTCCCTGGTCACGTTTCGGATCAAGAGCTCGTCGCCTTGTATCAGATGGCGCTCTGCCTGGTATTTCCGTCGCTTTATGAGGGCTTCGGCCTGCCTGTGCTGGAGGCGATGATGGCTGGCTGCCCCGTTATTACCTCTGATAGCTCGTCCCTGCCGGAAGTCGCAGGCGATGCTGCTCTGCTCGTCAATCCGCTCAACGCTACGGAAATCGCCACCGCGATGCAAACAGTGTGGCAGGACGAGGCTTTGCGCACGAGCATGACACGCAATGGCCGCGCCAGAGCTGCTCATTTCTCCTGGCGAGAAACGGCCCGCCTGACGCGCGAGGTGTATGCTCTGGCTGCGCGCGGGCCATACAGCTAAAGTGTGGCGGTAAAAGGATGTGGCCTATCCCTTTCGTACCGACTCGATTCTATCGCGTCCAATTCATTGCCCTCCCCGAACGGATTGCACTCCCCAACGAAGAGGCGTTCAACGATCGCTTTTGGGATGAGCACAACTCTGGAGCTACATTTCAGCAAGAGCAACGGGAAGGACGGGCGCTCAAGCGGACGCGCTACAAGCTTGTCGGTACGAAGGGGGAGATCTCTCCCCCAATGCCGGGCAGAATCCGGCGAAAACTAAAAAGCCCTGCCATCGGGCGTACTGATGATGTGCTCATAGGTTTCGTAGCAGATGCGTTGCGCTTCCTGTTCTCCCACCCATTGGCTGAGTTGCTTCTGATACTGCTCAATAGCCTTGAAGCGGCAAGCGATGATCTCATGTTTGGAAACCACCGCATAGCCAGAAAGGGCTTGTTTCATCGCCACGCATTCAGTCTCGATGCGTTGGCGTAACGCTGCAACTTCACTGTTCACGGTTTGACTCCTTTCAACGTGCCAATCATCAATCAGATGGCGGGTGGGGTGACTCTTCATCGCTGGGAGCGTCCTGTCCCTCCTGCTCAGGAACCAGCACGACATCCACCGTTTCCAATGTATAGGATTGCCCGGTCAGGGTGGAGATCGTCGCTAAGACCTGTTCAGCTTCCTGCCGCTCAATCGCATATCCCAGCAGCATAAAATAGACGGCGCGTGGGGCCACCTTCGCCTTGTGGGCTAGATCGGCAATATTGAAGCGATACTGCTCTCGGAGCTGTAATGGCGTTAGCTTATTAAACTGATGATGTTGATCGCTTCGTGATTCTTCTCCCATCTCTCCTCCTTTTGCTCAAGTCCTTCTTCCGGTGGTAAGTACAGCATGCTCATAGCTCTTCGTCGATCATAGGCTTCGAGCATCTGATACTGATCGGGCAAGACAATGTCGTACCAGAGCGTGATCGTCAGGATCTGCATGCATGGTGTGCGCCTCGTGCCGATAGGAAGGATCACCATGCCGATCCCGACGAGGCAGCCATGCCGCTCCATGATTGCTTTGGCACCGGGAAGCAGGTCCATAGGCGTCCTCAGATGGATCGGCTCTTCCTCTGTATCATTCATCGCTCTTCGTTCCTCGCGTTGTTCTTCGGCGAAAATCGCCATCAGACGTTGTTGAGCCTGACTATGCCGCGCTGTTTCACGAGCCGCATAGGTGCCAGGAGGAAGTGTAGCGAACATGTGGAGGGTATCCTATGGCAGGAGAGAAAAGAAGCGCCGTATTTTCCAGCAACGCGAAGAAGCCTTACAGCAATGTTGCATTTTATTGCACGTCCGCTTACTGGAGATGCAACAAGATGCCACAATTGCCACAAAAAAAGCACTGCTCTTCTTAGCAGTGCTTGAAGCAACGGTAATATTACCAGTGCGTGATATAGGCGCGTAGTTCTTTTATGTGCGGTTCAGAAGGCCACGCGGCACACAGTGCCGAATAGGCGTGAAGCGACTCGTTGAAGCGCTGCTCACTCTGCAACGCTTTTGCCCCCTCTATCCCCTGTATCCATCGATCAATACACCACGCCATATCCCGCTCAGTGTCAGCGCGATTGACCTCGGCCATCACTTGATTAAGTAACGCCTCCACACGAACAGTTTCAGTTTTAGCGGGATCAAGGTGAATTTGCTCAAAAGAGTTAAGTGCCTCTTTCTGTAACCCCAGATGATAATGCGTCATTCCATCATGGAGAACAAGATTCGCTTGATAGTGATCGATCCAGACGGGAGCAGGCTCGTCAGGCGGCTGAGCAAAAAAAGCGGTATGGGCCTTGCCAAGCGACTGGAACGCCTCTTGTTTTAATCCGTTGCCTGCTTGATAGGATGCAAGGCCAGCATAGACATAACTGCGAGCAAGTGGAGGGATAGGTGCTTTCGACGTTTCGAGAACAGCCCCAGCTTGTTCCGCAGCATGTAACGCTTGCGTCCAGTGATTCGCATAGTAATGCGCTGCTCCCTGAGTGCGTAGCGCAAGAATTTGCAGAGTACTATTCTCCGCAGCCTCGCCATAAATTGCGGCTTGTCGCGTGTAAGCTATAGCCTCGTTATACCCCTCAACATGCCGTGCAAGCAACCCTTTCAGCAAATAGCCCTGAGCAATCAGGTCTGCGGCGGCTTTGCGTTGGGTGCTTGATGCACCGTGAGCAATGGCTTTGAGGGTGGGAAGGTAGCGCGTGACGGTATCGGATGCAAAAAGTAGCTCTTTGCCACGCCGCAAGTGCCAGCAGGCCGTAATCCCGGCGGCACACTGGGCTAAAATGTCCTCCGTGGGATATTTGAGGACCACGCCCACGGCAGAAAGCCCAAGCAGTTCCACAGGGAGCAATGCCAGTCTCCGTAACGCGTCACGGCGGCTCAATTGTGCTTGAGGGTCTTCATTCATGCTGTCTTCTAGCTCCTGAGTAATCAGCGTTTGCAGAACGCTGTAACGGGTGCTCTGGTGGTTCCATTGCCCCACAACTCGCATGAGTCGCAGCGTCAAATCCTGTTGTTGAAAGAGGGTCAGCGCATCCTCAACAGGAAGTACGTTCTGCCCGTATTCAGGCAAAGGCTCGTCCTCTAGCCCTAACTGCTGTGCTGTCATGCCATACGCGTTACAGAGTCGTTGTACATTGACTGGTTGCGGAAATGACTTGCCCTTTTCCCATCGCGAAAGGGAGGCCGGATCAACGCCTATCCGTTCCGCCGCTTCTTCAAGCGTCCAAAACTTTTTGTGTCGTGCCTGTGATAACCGCGCTCGTTCCATCTGTGCTCACCCTTTCAAACTTCCCTCTGCATGACCTTCGCTTATTGAATCAATGTTATCATAGCATGGCTTCTCACATATTGTCGAGGCAGACCAGGGCTTTTCCGTTTTCGCTCAAGATCCCCCAGCAGGGCAAGCGCGAGGCCCCCACGTCCCTGCCAGCCCCTCCCCTCGCCCCTACAGCCTCCAATCAATCATCGTGCGCTGCCATTGGGATGAAATAGCAATGGGATGCGATAGTGTTGGGGGAACGGTAGGGGCAAGGGGTGGCTGGCCGGGGGCGGATGGGGCCTCGTGCTTGCCCTGCTGGGGGATCGGCAATCAATTGGAGGGTCGGAGGTCTCTTCGCGATGCGGGGGCCAGATAGCGAAAACTAAAAAGCCCTGGCAGCGCGGCGGCTGTCTTGTTCCTGAGTGTGAGATTATGCTATAATCTACGAGGAAAATATCCCGTATTTATATGCTTCTCCTTGTGCTGGGCCGAGCATAAGGAGCATCATTTGGAAACAGGGCCGTCTGTCTTTTTGTGGCGCAAGCCAATGCTGTTCCCCCTGCTCCAGGTGCCGGATCTCTGTATCTGGTAGACCGTGCTGGAGGCTCAGGAAAGGAATTTTTGAATGATAGATCCTGATCGCGAATTGGAACCACGATATCGGTCGATTGAGGTCACGCCCGACTGGTATCAAACAAATATTCCCTGTCAGGTAGGATGTCCGGCGCATACGGATGTTTCTACGTATATCGGTTTGATTTCGCAAGCTCGTTTTGACGAGGCTTATCTGCTGAACCGCAAGGCCAATGTGGTGCCTGGCGTGCTTGGGCGGACCTGCGCTCGACCGTGTGAGCCGGTGTGTCGTCGCAATAAGATCGATGGCAAGCCAATTACAATCTGCTGGCTCAAACGGGCGGCTGCCGATCATCGCGAGTATCGCCATCACGCGGAACGTCCTCCCATCACCAAAGATAAAAAGGTGGCTGTCGTTGGCGCTGGCTCAGCCGGGCTGGCCTGCGCTCGCGATCTGCGCGAAATGGGCTATCCCGTGACCGTTTACGAGCAGTATCCCACTGGGGGCGGCGTAATGGTCAATGGTATTCCCGTCTGGCGTTTGCCTCGTTCCGTGACGACGGAAGAGTGCGATGAGTATATGGCGGACCTGGGCGTTGAGATGAAGTACAATACCAGGGTCGGGCGCGATGTACAGGTAACGGACCTGCTCAAAGAGTACGACGCTGTCTACCTGGCTGGCGGCTGCTATGTCCCTAACGCGCTGACCGGATCGGATAATAAGCTCATTCCAGGCGCGGACCTCAAGGGCGTTGAAGATGGTATTCGCCTGCTGGAGAAGACGAACTATGGCGAGCCAGCCTTTATTGGTAAGCGCGTGGCCGTGCTGGGTTCCGGCTTTACCGCGATGGACTGCTGCCGTACCTCGATTCGCTATGGCGCGGAGAAGGTCTATGTGATGTATCGCCGCTCGAAAGAGGAAGCTGGCTCGGACGAGTACGAAGTCAATGAGGCAGTGTTTGAGCACGTTGAGTTCAACTATCTGGTGACGCAGGTCGCTGTGTTGAGCAAAGATGGCGTGCATGTCAGCGGGATGCGTTTTATTCGCAACAAGCTGGGCGATCCTGATGCGAGCGGTCGCCGCCGACCTGTTCCCATTCCTGGCACCGAGTTCGAGATTGAAGTTGATAATGTGATCCCGGCCTTCGGACAAACCAGCGATACCTCGTGGCTCCAGACGGAGGAGCTTAGCCTTGAGGTGAACCGATGGGGCGTGCCCCTGGTGGACTTCGATAACTGGATGACGAGCCATCCTGGTCTTTTTGCTGGTGGCGACTTCACTCAGGGTTCACGCAACCTGATCTCGGCGATTGGCGATGGGCGCGATGCTGCGGGCGCGATCAATCGTTACCTGGGCGGCGTCGATAAACCTGCCGAGGCGGCGGAAGAAGTTGAGCTGCCGGACTATCGGCGTGGCATGGTGGACAATTATGAGTCGATTGCGCACCAGATGATCCCATCGTTGCCACTGAAGGACCGTTACAGCAACACTCGCGAGACCGAGACGGGCTACACGCCAGAGGAGGCGGTGAGCCAGGCGCGGCGCTGCTTGCAGTGTCAGTTGAATATTATGATCGATCCGTCGATCTGTATTCTCTGCTCCGGCTGCGTTGATATCTGCCCCTACGACTGCATCAGCATGGAAGGGCTTTCCCGCGTCGTCAAGCAAGATACGATGCACCAGGTCGCTGAAGAGTGGCGCGGTGGCGCTGATATGATTATCGATGAAGAGAAGTGTATCCGTTGTGGCCTCTGCATCGTGCGTTGCCCTACGGACGCTATCTCGATGGTACAATTCGAGGTTGCCAGCCCCAATGATCGCTGGACCGTCTCGAAGATCCCGATGGTGAACGTCAGGTAACACGAATATACACCAGGGCACTCTGTTCAGGGTGCCCTGTTTGTGTTTCTATGACCACCCGAAGCGAGACCTCGCCACGACTGGTTTACAAATCCTGGCTGTGAGATGACCGATACATCTCTCAAGCCATCTGACAAGAGTCAATCACGCGTCCTGTTCAAGATGTAAGACCTGACGAAAGTCCTGGAGGGCTTGCCTGATTTCGGCCTCAGCTTTCGCACGGCCTAGACCTAGAAAGCCATTGGAGTGTGCCCTGTCTAGACACTCGCTGGCGACCTGGAGCAGCCATCGTTTGTAATTCTCGACCTCTTGCGGCTGAGCCTTCTCGCTGAGGATGCCGAGTGCCTGCTCGCAGACCTGATTTCTCAACGTCAAGGCTTCCTCTTTAGTGTGCGCCTCATGCTTTTTTAACAGCTCGTTATCAACTGAATGCTCATTCTCGCCTCTGAGGGCGAAAATACTTTGAATGCATTCATCATCAGGAAATTGCTGACTCGTATCGCGGATAATTGAGTAGAACGAGATTGCGGTTCTCATAGCTTTGAGCACACCCACATGCACGATGGCGAGAGATGTTCCTGCGACGAGAAATGGGAGAATGAAGAGCAGTTCTCTCTCGTCGTGCGTAAAGTCGCTGGCTTTGGTCATCAATGTCTCCTTGTTTGTCTGTCTTGTTTCTTTGAACGTCTGGTGCTTGCTATTATTGGTGATGCAAATTCATCAGCAGGTTCCTTTGGCATTGTCCTCTGCTCGAAAAGCTCCTCCTCTCCTTAAATAAACGAGACAAGTGAAGCTTTTTCCAGTCTCTCATTGATTAGCTTCTCCTCGCCTTTTAACTATTCTTTTGGATTGTACAATAGCGCCATTTTCTCTATACTAGAGGAAAAACAGGAAGAGATTTTCATGGAAGAGAAGCTTGTTCAATTAAGCCGCACATTGGCCTATGCATTGCGGCATGACCCGGCCAGCTTTGGGATTACGCTCGACGAGGAGGGATGGGTGTCGGTGCAGGATTTACTGGCGGCTCTGCAGCGCCGTCGTGCATGGCGCAACGTTAGCGCGGAAGATTTTGCCGCCGTGATTGCGCAATCGGATAAGAAACGCTATGAGATGCGCGATGGCAAAATTCGAGCTTACTACGGCCATTCCATCGAGCAGAAGATGCAGCGAGAAGCCGCTATCCCGCCCGCGGTCCTCTTTCACGGCACCACACGACAGGCTGCTGATACGATTAAGTTGGAGGGATTGAAGGCGATGAAGCGGCAATATGTGCATCTCTCCGCCGATAGAGCAACGGCGTTGCAGGTGGCGTTGCGCAGAACACAACGGCCCGTGATCCTCGAAGTATCGGCTTTGCAAGCAAGCGAACAGGGAATTAGCTTCTATCTCGGCAATGATATGGTCTGGTTGGCCGACTATATTCCCAGCGAGTATATCGTCGAAGGGAAAAATTAGGGGGATAAGTCATAGCAGAGTAAAGCGAGCCTGGACTTTTGTCCTATCGATTTGACGCAGTTATCTATAGTAGAGATAATAGAGGCTCATAAAATATCTAGAGATCGCTGCCATATGCTCAAATCATAGGGGCAGAAAAATCGATGGTATGTAGTAAGGGAGGAAGCGGTATGTTCCGTAGGTATTTCTTTGCCATGTTGTTGTATACGGTGCTTATGATAGTGCTGGTGGCGTGTGGTTCCGGTAGTTCCACCAACAATTCGACCATTACCAGCAGCACCACAGCAGTTTCGCAGCACGCAAGCCCTGTTAGCACGGTCAGGCCCACAGCCACTGCGACTACTATTGTTCAGGCGACCAGGAGCGGGCAACCTGGAACAAGCCCGATTATCATTACATCCCCCACTATCGTGCCCGGAAGCAATGGTCGAGCGCAACAGGTCGTCTTGTCGGATCGCGTCCTGGTGATCGCCAACGTCAGTCAACAGCCAGGGGTAGATGGGGAAACAACCGCCATCAGCATGACGATCCTGATTAAAAATACCAGCAATCACACCATTACCAATCAGGCCAGTTACTTCCAGTTGCTTGGCGAGGAGGGCGATACCTTCGGGCTGCAATTAAACGTTGCCGGGAGCTTCTTTGGCTCGATAGCGGCCAATAGCACACGGAGCGGCACGATTGTCTTTCAAATCCCTACGGCAGCTGTCTCAGCCACAGCCCTGCACTTATTCTATAGCCCGGATGTGGCGGCAGATAAGACGCTTGTGCCGCTGAAAATATAGTATCTCAGCCACAACCGCTATGTGGAGACGCCGCTCGCGCTATGCCCGCGTTTATGCACAGTAATTAATTATTCTGGGAATGCTCCCGTGGCGACGCGATGATCAATCCTCTTGGCAAGCTTGCGGTGGCGAGGTAGCCCCTGTGCTGTGGCGAGATGACCCTGTGGCGACGGCATTCATGCCGTCCAGTTTACTGCCCCTGGCCCCCACCTGGCGCTGAAGCGGACGCCGTGAACCGCGTCGCCACAGA
>DASTZT010000486.1:0-6994 GCA_035764225.1 Ktedonobacteraceae bacterium | reverse complement strand
AACATCTTTTGTAACTAACTTCACACAAAGATCATCAAAACACCCTTTACCTCTATCATTTTATCACGTTCTACCGTCATTTCTGCGAACGCCATAATTTTAATCCTTTTTCTACTTGACTTACCCCTTTAAAGGTCATATAACATCGAAAAATGTTAGAGAGGTGGGGGATCAGGAATGAAAAAATGTAATACGCTGCTGAAATCAGCCCGGCTCAGAAAATGCTGGACGGCTGACTTTGTAAGTAGTCAGGTTGGGGTTAGTCGCCACACCTACATTCGCTGGGAAGCTGGCATGCAGACGCCACGCCATGCATCGCTTACGGCGCTCTGCAAGGTTTTCGAGATGTCACCCGAAGAATTGGGATTCACTGGCCTTGCTAGAAAGCATCCATCGGAGAACGAGGCACAATCATCCCAAAAAGCCTGCCATTCTACAAACATGTCCACCTTACCCCAGGAGCAGTTAAATTCATCTGAGGTACTGACATTGTGGGCAATGGGTATTGCTTCATGCTGGCAACTTTATATGGTTGGAGGACAGGAGGAGCTAGCGCGATTATTGCCGATCTATCTGGCAAATCTGACCAAACATACGCTTTACCCCGGCCCTAATCAATCGTTAGCAGCGCGTCTCACGGCGCAAGTCTACCAGCTTACAGCATTGTTTGAATTGCAGCGTGGAGACTTCGTTGCAGCACAAACTAATGGGATGCAGGCCCTGGTCTACAGCCAACTGGCGAAAGATACAAATCTGTATCTTGCTTCGCAGATCCGCCTGGCCTCAATCTTCTCTGCCTGGAAGCGTACAGGCGCAGCTTTGCACGCCTACAACGATGCGCTACGGCGAGCTATCTCCGTCAAAGAGGACATCTCTCCTGTACTACATAGCTGGATTTTCGCGGGCTTGAGCGAGATACAAGCATCAATGGGTCGCAAACAAGAGGCAATCCATTTCCTAAAGCTAGCATTTGCGCTCTTCCCGGATCGACCTGAGAATGATCCTTGCGCCTCTTATGCTCAATGCGATCATTCTATGCTTTTCTTATACGAAGGGCTGGTCTTTCTGCGCCTGGGTCAACCCAAAATTGCCTGGGACGCACTGGCCCAGATCGATGAGATGAAACCGGCACCTCCTGAACGTATGCGGGCTGAGTTTCTAAAGCACAAAACGTATACTGCCCTCATTCTTGGCAATATGATCCAGAGTTGTGTTTATCTCGAAGCCGCTACCAGAGCAGCACAAGAGATTAGTAGCGACCTGATCTTCAGCGAAGCATATGTCCTCTACGAGCATATGCTCGCTCTATGGGGCAAGGAAACACGCGTCAGGGAGTTGGCTTATCTTTTTCAAAGGTAGAGCCAGCCGCTACCAGCCATAGTAAACAAGAAAAGATTTTGTCATGCCCAGGAACTTTTCCTTATAGATATTGGCTTCAGGAAAAAGCTTCCTCAGCTCTTTTTCGGTCAGCAAGCGTATGTCGCGTACATAGTCAATGGCTTCCTGCTTGCTTGCGATCTTCCACCCCCAGGGGCTTCTAAAGTGAGAGAGAATAAAAACTTGCAGCCAGAAAGGAAAGAACTGGAAAAAAGGTAGCAGTACATGCGGTTCAATGGGGAAAAAGCGGTTGGGCGTTTGCACACAATACCTTTTCCCCACTCGCCGCACTTCCTCAGCCATTCGACGTTGCTGATGATATGAGCCGACATGCTCAATCACCGAGTTTGAGAAAACAACATCAAAGGCCTGCTCTCCAAACTCGCACATATCTCTTGCATCCCCGTGCTGACTACGCAGGCCAGGGTAGGTTGTAACTATCGGAAACAGATTATATAACGTCACCTCCACGTCATCACAAATAAACTCCATCTTCTCCCAAAATTCTTGCGTTCCCCCTACATCCAAAATAGCAAGTGGCCGGGGCAGCGACGCTATCAGCTCTCTGAAAAAGGTAAAGCGCCTTTTGCGTATCCTGGTTTGTAGTCTACGCCACCAGTTATGTTGCTCCAGCTCACATTCTGGCTCTGGCAGTTTATTAGTCATTGGCTTCTCCCTATACACAGTATTTCTTTTCCGCCGCAGGTTTTTTACTGAAATTGGAATCGGGTCTGGAGGTCTCAATAAATGCACAAAAATGCCAAACTCGTAGGCGAGCTTCCCCAGCACGATAAAGGGCGCATAAAGCAGTACTCTTTTGTGGTCGCGCATATTGATTGCTATAATGCCTATAGCAGCCAGCATAGCAATCATCGGGACCAACAGCAAAAAGAGCAGTGGATGGCGTACGGAGCACAGCAGGCGATTTTTTAGCCCGGCTTCGCGATGTTGCACTTTTGTCGTCAGCCCACTTGTTCTCCCATGCTTATAATTGTAGCGCAGAAGTTTGCTCAACGTAGTATTTTGATGATCGTGAATCACGAGAATATCTGGTTGATAGATAGAGCGATACCCCAGTTTTTGGACGCGATAACACAGATCAATATCTTCGCCGGAACAGAGCATTTCATTGAAGCCGCCGACAGCTTGAAACAGTGATGTATGGATGGCCATGCTTCCAGATCCAACAGGGTAATTCATCCGATAGCGATGTTGATAGTAGCCGCAATTAGTAAAATCGACGCAGCGAGCAAAAAAGGTGTGCGACCTCCCTGGCATGCGAGCGCCAACCACTCCGACACCGGGGCATTGGAGTTCGCGCACATTCTGCTCAACCCAGGAGCGCGTAACGAGCATATCGTCATCAAGGAACAGCAAGATCTCCCCCCTTGCCTGGGCCGCGCCAAGATTGCGTGCTCTTCCTGGCTCATTTATCGGTTCGGGGTGAACCGCGATGAGAGGCCAGTACTGTGCCAGCGTAGCGGCGGGCGGTCCCACCACAATAATCTCGATGTCACCGGAGTAGCTCTGGTCATAGAGTGGTTGCAGGGCATGGGTAGCCTTATAAAGGCGGGAGGCAGGTATCACTACACTGACTTTAGGGGCAACAGTATATAGTCGTTCCTCCACCATCAACGGATCTATCGTTGTGCTCATAATTTCCTTTCTCATACCTGGACGCGGGGCAGAATAAAAGTTGGACAGGTAGAAATATCCTGGGCCGTCGCAATGACAGTAGCGTGGGAAGGCGAATAGTCAACAACCGGACGGCGGTAGCCTGGCAAGAAATGCCCAATCACCACAAAATCTTTTAACGAAAGCGTACGGACTGCTAGGTAGGTCGCGATGGTCAGCAATAATGCAATTGGAATAGTGAGGAGGAGCGTAGTCTGTTCCTGCCAGAGGAGAAATATCAAAGCTGGTAGGTTGCTCACAAGCGTGAGCAGCACCATGCTCATTGTTGGCCATAAATTGATATGGCATCTGAGCAGCACAATAAACAAACAAAGCCCGACCAATTCGCTCATGATCGATGCTATACCCGCGCCAGCAATCTGCCAACGAGGTATGAAGATCAGATTAGCCACCAGATTGACGATAGCAGTCGTCACCGTCACAAAGGGAATCCGTCGTTCTAGATGCGCCGCCATACAGGCCCGTTCACAGAGTTGATTGAAGAATGTCGCGACCATTGCCCCCATCAACAACTGCACAGCGATGGTTGCTGTGGCAAATTGTTGTCCCCCCAGCAAAGCCACTATCGACCTCGCCTCTACACAAATCAGCAGGGCCAAAGGAAAAATAACGAGAGCCAGAATGCGTGTCGTTTCATGAAACACACCAGCAAAAGACTCGCGTCCGGCCTCAAATCTCCGACACAGCAGCGGATACAAGCCATTGACATAGGCGATTGCAATCGATATCAGCGGGTCAATCACACGCGAGGCCAGCGCAAAAATACCAACTTCAAGCGGCCCAATCATCACCATCAGTAGCAAGATATCCAGCTGCCCGCACAGGAGGGTGAGCGCATTATGTCCCATCAATGGCAAGCCCCCCAACATATGCTCGCGAAACCGAGAGGGGCTAAAGCGCAGGCGAACGCCAAAACGGCGGTGAGCAAGCCAGACTTGAAATAGAAACATGGGCACATCTGAATACATCAGCAAAACGTAGCCCCAGAAGAGCGGCAAGCGCAGCAACACTACCAGCAACACCAGCCCGGCGGTAATGAGACGATTCACCATTTCAAGCAAAGAGAGCGCGCCCACACGCTGCTCGGCACGGAAGCCATGCGAGTAGATAATACGCAAACCGTTGAACGAGAAGCTAAACAGGAGCGTACTGCTCCCCACCAGGAACAGGCTACGCTGCTCGGCACTGATAGGCAAAACCCAGGCAACGATGGCGGCTACTCCTGCGCTCAATATGCTGGAGACCAGACGTGTCCCGGCGGCATAACTGAGGATATCACTCCATTTACTACGAGGCTGAAGGCTTAAATCGCGGATAATCAGAGGGTCCATACCCGTACCGCTGAGCAAGGCAAATATCGTGAAAAAGGGGAACGTCAGACTATATTCTCCATACCGCGTTGGACCGAGGTAGCGTGTCAGTAGCGCCGTCATGGGAAAGATCATGGGAACGGTGATGCCCCAGAACAAGAGCTGAATCAGCACGGAGCGCCCAGTTTTCTGCATATTTGGTGCCGACGGTGAAAGCTGTAGCGGAGCTGGGGAACTTGCAATTTGCCCTCCGACCAAGCCATCGCACATCACAGCTCGTCGTTGCAGATCAAAAAGCGGAACAAGAGAAAACCGTTTAGCTAGCGATATCCAGTGCTTATGCTCAGCGCAACCCAGGGCTAACCCGGCCAGGAGGAAGAGAAAAACCGAGCCTTCCACCGGATCTAACGGTACATCCAAAAAACCTATCAAGATATTGGCCACCATCGCCAGCAAAGCAGCAAGCAAGAGCGCCCGGCGGTCTGAGTCATCAACGCGATAGGCTCGCCAGCAAAAGAGGGCTGTACTACATAATAGCAACACACCAATCACCAGCGCCAGAATGCCGCTTTCTACCCCCCACTCTAGATATTGCTGATGCGGCACAACGCCACGCGCATTCAATTGCGCCGTTCTGCTCACAATCAGTTGCGCGTAATAGAAGCGAAACTGCTGCAAGCCTACCCCTATCCAGGGGTGCGAAATTATCAATTTACTGGCTTCGTTCCAGAGGAGAAAGCGATTGGCAACCGAGGAAGGGTCGTGGAGAAAACGGGGCAGCAGCGTTCCCAAAGAGAACACGCTGGCCACCGTTAATAACGAAACAGTGATGAGGAGGGTTTTGAAACGACGAGTGATGAGGAGCGTCGCAATAGTCAGCCCGCAGGCCACAATTGCCACAGAGCGAGTGCCAGAACCGATGATTGCCAGAGCAGTGGCAATCGTCATTACCATCCCCACAAGGCGATAACGCAGGCGAGTACCCAGTATCCAACAGGACAAAGCAATAGCAAAAAGATTGATCAAATAGATGGCGAAAGTAGACGACCAGGAGAATGGTCCCCATAACCGCCCCTGCGCTATCGTTAGATCTTGCGCACCGTCGGCTTCCAGAAAAGAGGGAAGGTGTACGCCGAGAAATTGGGCCAGGCTAATCAGGTAGAGAGGAATATTGGTCAGTAAAATGGCTACCAGGAACGACGAAGTGTTTTTGATATAGCGAGCCAGGAACGTCCCGCAAAAAAAGGCCACAAAGATCACAATCAGCGTCAGCAGTCGCTTATCAGCTGAATAGGCATTGGTAGCAATTTCTGGTACATGGATAAAAGAAATGACTGAGATCGCCACGAAGCCAAGCGCCAATAAGTGAGGGAGGCGTAATCGCAAATCGGGACGCCGCAAAAGAATGATCAAAATGCACAGTACCAGGGGCGGCTCTATCAGGTGCGCAGTATGGCCAGGGAGATACAAGAGCAACGATGGCATACCTGCGCAGGCAAATGTGATGAGGATGGCAAAGTGCGGATACAGCATAGCACCGATACAAACAGCGAACCCAATAACCAGCCCAACCGCTACAAATGGAGATGGACTGAGTGTACAGCCGAGCACCACAGAGATCAGCAAGAGGCCAAAGAGCATGCATAGTCCCGCTTGCTGCCCCGTCAACGACCAGAAAGGTCGAGCGGCAGTGCTCCCGCCAAATCCTGAAAACCCTTGATGTTTTTTGTCTTCTACCATAGCTTTTAAACTCACTTCCAACATACCAGCCTCTCCCAGAAAAGGGAGAGGGTCACTGACCTTCCTTGCCGTACTGTCCCGGATTGCTTGTTTGCGGGGGAGGAGCCAGAGGCAAACTAGGGAGGCTAATATGCAGGCCGCCGGGTCGCAAGCTGAAGGGAGGCGTTTCTGGTACGTTATGCACATCGGTATTGATGATAGGATGCGAATCGCTAGATGTAGAGGACATTTCTACAGGCGGCAACATCGCTGGCATTTTTTGTCTGTTATGGGGCCCAGCCGGTAATACTGGAGAAAGATTTATCAGCTCGTTTGTCGGAGCAACGTCTGTCTGCTGAGCTGTGTAGCGATGGTTAATATAGAAGTAAGAGCGATATTTTGCTTGCTGGCGATTGATAACCACTCCCAGGATAGGAGAACCGATTTTCTGAAGCGTCGTTCGCGCCATGTGTAGCGCCTCTCGTTGCACTTTACTGGCCTCAATAACCAGCACAGTTGCTTCAGTGATGGAAGCCAGCAGAACAGCCTCGGACCCTTCTCCCAGAGGGGGAGCGTCAAAAATGATCATATCTATTAGATGCGGTACCTGCCGATTGCCAATAGTCGCCGGTTGCAGCAACAACCACTTGAGTAATTGACGTAACTCTGGCATACGCAGCAGGGCTGAGGTATGCCCTGTAACTGGCCCGGTTGGTAAAATCCATAAATTGGGAATAGCGGCCTTCCACTGATTGAGCCACAAAGGCAGCAGCGTGCTTGTCTGTTCTTGCAACATGTAGACATCACCCGGACAATTCATTAGCCCTCGGCCATTAGGCAAGCGGAAGATTTCATGCAGCGATGGGCGATGCAGGTTTGTATCTACCAGCAGA
>DASTZT010000485.1:0-4169 GCA_035764225.1 Ktedonobacteraceae bacterium | reverse complement strand
CGACGGGACATCGGCATAATAGTAAACTCCTTTCCTCGCTACAGCATTGTAGCAGTCGTTACTATGCGTCGTCAAATACATACAAAAGGGGATAGCCTGGTTTTTGCCCCTTGACAGCGACAATTGCAATATGCTATATTCCATATAACAAATAGCTATCACTTATACTGACAGAATAGAGAGATGTCAAAGTATCGTATTACGGATGAAGATATGCTATGATACTGCTGTTCTGTCTGTTATACACGTAGAGACGTACTACAGACCTGCGTGGAGGAATAACACATGTATTCACGGCAAGCTTACCGCCATCTCAAAAGGCTTTTCTGGTTGTTCCCTGGTCTTGTTATTTTGCTAGCTCTTCTTATGTCTTCTATTCTAGGCGCTCATACGGCTCAAGCTGCATCGCTGCATGTTGATATGATGGTACTCAATGGTGAAATCAACCCGGCCTCGCTGCATTCCCTGACAAGTGCTATTGATACGGCAAGCGGGGATGGGGCACAGGCGCTGGTGATCGAAATAGATACGCCCGGCGGCGATATCGATTCGATGAAAGCCATGACCCAGGCCGAGTTAGCCAGTAAAGTGCCGATCATTGCTTATGTCTCGCCTGTCGGAGGTCGGGCTGCTTCTGCTGGCGCGTTTGTTACGCTGGCCGCGCATATCGCGGCTATGGCCCCAACCACGCGTATCGGTGCATCGAGTCCCGTTACCTCTACCGGTGGTGATATTGACCAAACGCTCAAATCGAAGATTGAGAACGATCTTATCGCTGCCATAACTGGCTTTCAGACGCGCTATGGACGCAATACCCAACTGGCTGCCAGTATGGTAACTGATGCCAAATCGTATGATGATACTACCGCAGTGAAAGACAATATCGTTGACATCGGTGGTGCGGATGCTGCGACATTGGGTGTGTTATTGAATACGGTAAACAATCGGCAAGTGAAACTGAACTCCGGGCGAGTGGTTACCTTGCAGACTGCGGGAGCAGATATCCAGACGGTGCAGGCCAGCATCTTCGATTCGTTTTATGGCTTGCTCCTCGATCCCAATATCTCCTTCCTCCTCTTTATTGTGGCGATGATCGGCATCTATCTGGAGATCTCGCACCCTGGAGTGATCTTGCCTGGCGTTGCGGGTGCCATTGCCTTGCTGCTCTTCCTCTTCTCTGTGGGCTCGCTTACGCCTAACTGGACAGGACTGGGGTTGATGGTGTTGGCTTTTGCCCTGCTGGTCCTGGACGTGCGGCTCCCAACGCATGGCGTTTTAACCATTGGGGCGGTGATCTCGCTGATTGCCGGTACGCTCATTTTCTTTAACAGTGGTGGACCGTATAACGGGCCTATGGTTAATCCGGCGGTTGTCTACATTATGGGAGGTGTGGTTGGTCTGATTGGCCTCTTCCTGGTCAGTTTTGTTGTGCGTGCGCAGCATATGCCGGTCAATACTGGTGTAGAAGGTATGATCGGCACAAAAGTGGTTGCGCTGACCCAACTTCATCCTGAAGGACGGGTTAACTATAATGGAGAAGATTGGGCCGCCGTGCTTGATGCCCCTGCGACTTCGGCTGATGTTGGCTCTGAACTGCGCATCGTCGCTGTTGAAGGTCTACGACTGCATGTGCAGCCTGTCTGGATGCAGAAGTTGATCGATGATACACATCCGGTTACTACTCTCGAATAGATACTTAAAAAGATAAAAGGAGGCTTTCATGGATACTCTTATCCTGGCCTTGATTGGTGTCATCATCCTGATTGTGCTTTTTTTTGGACTCTCTGGCATTCGTATTGTACAACAGTATGAGCGGGGCGTGATCTTTATCCTGGGACGTTTAATTGGCGCAAAAGGCCCCGGCCTTTTCTGGGTACCGCCGATTATTACCCGCATGGTAAAGGTAGACCTGCGTATTGTCACGCTGACCGTGCCCCCGCAGGAAGTGATTACGCGTGATAACGTTACTATTAAAGTGACGGCGGTCCTCTACTTCTATGTGGTTGATCCTGGCGCTGCCGTCGTCAATGTGATGAACTTTATTCAGGCGACAACACAGATTGGTCAAACCACGCTCCGTAATGTGTTGGGACAGTCTGAGCTGGATGAATTGCTCTCGCAGCGTAACAAAATCAATCGCGAGTTGCAAGCGATTATCGATGAGCACACAGAGCATTGGGGCGTGAAGGTGACAGCGGTGGAGGTGAAAGATATCGAGTTGCCCGTGACCATGCAGCGTGCGATGGCGAAGCAGGCCGAAGCGGAACGTGAAAAACGTGCCAAGATTATTCACGCTGAAGGTGAATTGCAAGCCTCGACGCAGTTGGCTGAAGCTGCCGCTGTGATTGGATCGCAACCGAGCGCCCTTCAGCTACGCTATCTGCAAACGCTCACCGAGATTGCTGTGGAAAAGAACTCAACCATCGTCTTTCCGCTGCCGATTGATCTGGTAGGGCCATTGCTTGAGTCAATGCATCGGCAGAATGGAGCCACTTCTAAGGAGCCGCTTGATGGGCCTCGTCATCCGGTCACGTTTCCACCCCGGTCATAGACCGTCAGAGTGGTGAAAGAATGATGAGAAAAGGGGGGAAACTATGCAGCAAACAGCAAGCTGGAGTTTTCCCCCTTCATTGGCTACAATTCCTGCGAAGTCGTGTTTTCCCCCTGTTTCGTGCGTAGATACTCGGCGCAAGCGCGGTACGTCTCCTCAGAGATGAGCCCTTTCGACATGTAATGGTTAAGCATCACGTCCAGCTTTAAAATGCTCATCAGATGGTATCCGTATCGCCGGAGCCGCTCGGCAGCTCCATGTTCCCGATCAATCAGCACAATAACATCTTTGACCTTTAATCCATTCTCTTCGAGCAATGCAGCTGTTTCTAACACACTGCTTCCTCTGGTAATGAGATCATCAATAATCAGAGCTGTGTCGCCTTTGGTAAAACGTCCCTCTATACCGCGCGTCCCGGTGCCTTCTGGATGCGTGCGGGCGTAGATAAGAGGGGTGTTGGTCTCCAGTGAGTAGGCTGTGGCCAGGAGCAGGCCACCTACCGGCACTCCGGCGACGACGTTGAAGGGATGGACCCTGGGTCTACGTAATGATTGGGCCAGATTGATCTCCTGTTGCATTAGCTTGCTGGCAACACGCAGCGCGGTTGAATTCCCGATCAAAACCTTAGGATTCACAAAAACGGGTGAGCTTACCGCAGATTCGCTCACCGTAAAATTGCCGAATTGGACTCCTCCAAGATCGAACAAGATTTGTGCCAACCAGAGATTATCCAGTGACTGTTCTTTCGCCACTTCAGCATTGCGGTGCCTGATTCCTCATCGTAAAAAGCACCGCCTCCTTTCTTTGCGTGATATGCGTTTGAAGGTAAACAAGCAGGTGTGCGGTTCGCTTGTCCAGGCTCGCTAGGGAGCGCGTATTCTGCCGCACCAGGGCCTATGTTATGAAGCGGTTTCTGTGCAGATCTCCCTGGTTCTTCCCCATCACAGAAAACGGGCTAGGAAGCCCCACGCTCTCAAGCCGGGATGAATAGCCCGCGCCCGCAGGCGACTTCCCCTTTGCGGGAGAGCCGTTTTGTGTCGGAACGGCTCCAAACCCCTCAACGGCAGGACTGCTCCCTTCGTTGGTAACGTTGGCCTCGACAAGCTTATCCGATGGTTTGACGTACAACACACTGGCTTCACCCGTTCGACCTGTTTAATGTTGCACCGTAGAGCAAGGAGCTGGCCTCGTACTCCTTGGTACCTATTTCATCGGTAAGATAGCTCCTCCCAAACTGATTCTATCCAGACTGTCTGGAGGAACTGAGTCTGCTCATGTTCCGGGCTTGGAGATGACGGGCAGATGCCAGCCCATCTCCAAGCCCCTGCTTTCAATGCAGGGGTCCATGACCTCAATCTGGTCAATATCAGGCGTGCTCATCAAAACTCCTTTTGTGCAAAGAAGGATTTGCGCTACCAGTATATCACAGATGGACGTGCTCAGATATAGCAGACACCTCTAGATCAATTTCAGGCTCGACTGCCTGCCTCCCTGTGCCTGAAGAGAAGCACGCTACTCCTCTTGCGTCAACGGTACTGATATGGTACGCTACCTGACGTATCGAATAAGAAAATTATACTGTAATACTAAAGTACCAGGTAAGAAAAATGTCAATTGT
>DASTZT010000484.1:0-3677 GCA_035764225.1 Ktedonobacteraceae bacterium | reverse complement strand
CTGATGAAATCCTGCTGGCCCTGGGTCGTCGCCCCAACGTTGAGGGGCTAAATCTGGAGGCGGGGGGAATCGCATACGATGGCAAAGGCATCAAGGTTGATGACTATCTCCAAACCTCGGCATCGAATATTCTTGCTATCGGCGACGTGATTGGAGGCTACCTCTTTACGCATGTAGCAGCCTATCAAGCAGGCGTCGCAGTGCGCAATGCTGTGCTCCCGCTTGGCAAAAAGAAGGTAGATTATCGAGTCGTGCCCTGGTGTACCTTTACCGACCCTGAGGCGGCACGCGTTGGCCTTACGCCTCAAGAGGCCGAAGAGCTATATAAACAGACACGCATTGTCAAGCTGCCCTGGGCCGATATTGATCGCGCCCAGACTGAGAATGAGACGATAGGGTTCATCAAACTGGTATTGGCGGGCAAGAAAGATGAGATCGTTGGCGCTCATATGGTCGGTGCGCACGCGGGGGAGTTGCTGGGCGAGATGGCACTGGCGATGCAACACAACCTCACCATTAACGACATCTTCAACACCATCCACGCCTATCCTACGATGAACACAGGCATACAACAAGCCGCATTCGAGGCTTATCTGGAAAGCACAGGGGCTGCGAACAACCGTCGATTTGTCCGCACAGTGCTGAACCTGCGCGGGTAAAAGCTAAAAGAGAGAGGGGAACTCGATTGCTGGAGCAGTCTAGCGGGTTCCCCTTTTCTCTATACTTATCTATAACTATTTCTTCGCCCGCTTAACTTTCTTCTTATGGGGCGCACTTTCATAGATATCTTTCACTGTCGTCAATGGTCGAGCCAGGAGAAAAGCCAGAATCGAACAGATGGCAACAGGAGCGATAATCGAGAAAGAGACAGCATTGACAAAGGGAACATGGAGCAATTTAAGGAACAGGAACTGCACAACCATCAGCGTTATCAGCAGCCCCACTGAGGTCACGACGGACTTAAACTTCCAATGAGCGTACAAGCGTGCTTGTAGCGTCTTCTGGCGGAGGGCTGCCTGTTCACGCGCGGTACATTGCATAGTTAGCAGCTTCTGCTTCTCCTCTTCCAGCTGCTTCTGCTCCTGCGTTAGCTCCTCAGCCATACGTTGCACCTCGCCTTTGAGGTACAAAGCCTCTAGCAGATGCTTGTCTTCCAACTCTCTGGCATGAAGCTCCATCGTCTTGACAGCGTCCTGCAAAAACGCAGGCACCTTTTCAGGGGAAAGCTCAATCGTCTGCGTGGCTTCCATCACCATCTTGCGAGCTTCTTCCTCTACAGCATCCTGGAAGGTATGGTATAAGACCTGGTAGCGCTGCTCCTGTTGCAGGGAGGTTTCCTGCACCCGATTGCGCTCCTCCATCATTTCCCGTAAATGGCTCTGATATTGTTCTATCTCCTGTTGATATCCCTTATGGATCACAGCAATTTCGTTATCATAAGTAGCTTGCAATGCATTATATTCATCGATAAGACGCTGCATCTCAACTTGCTGTTGAGCGAGTGCAAAGCGGAGATGTTTGCTTTCCTCGCGCAGGTGCGTCACCTGTCGCCAGGCCAGACGCACCCCCGGAGGCTCAATTGTGATTTGCGGTAAGGCATCCGTGTCGCTATACTGAACTTGCTGCCGTCGCCCATTTAAAGCGTTGCGACGATCAGCGGCCCGCGAGAATGACCGATGGGAATGCGTTGTTTGGGGAAGCGTTTGCAGCGCCTCCGTCGTCTGAGTGATGGTCTCAAGAACATCTGTTGTCTGGTTTAGATCCTCTGATGGTTGCATGCGACGCTCCTCTTAGCGTTCTTGCACGGGCAATACAGGAATGGTAATAGAAACCTGTATTTTGGGCAAAATGGAATAAAAGTACTCTCTATAGCAATTATGCATAGAAGAATACAAAGTTGCAAGTCTTTTCCTACCCAATTGTGTCTATTTTTCGGTGCTGCTCTGGAAAATCGCCCCCTAGATGAAGTTCGAGAAACTTATGTAATATGCTGCCATATTGATGAGGATTACAGACGTACGCCCCACAGTGCGCAGGATGATCCACAAAGTACGTTTCCAACGAAACGCCATGCAGTTGCGCCTCGCTTGCAATCATACGAGCATGATCGATAGGGATCAACATATCGCCTGACGAGTGGATCAGGAGGATAGGAATGGAGCGATGATGCAAGATTTGTCCACGCGAGGCCGTTTTGACGATGATGGGGAATTTTCTCTGAGCAGCTCGCAGCTTCCAATAGCGAAAACTCCAGGCAGGATGAGCCACATAATCAAAGCCGAAACGCAAGCGAAAAACAACAATACTGGCGGCGATGATGGCCCAGGCAATAGCAGGGAAGAGGTAGCGCAATCGCTGGAGCAGTGGTATCCAACCACGGCTCTCCTCGGTCAAGCGGTAGTTGATCAGGCGGCGCACGATATCGTCTGAATGGGCATACGGGCTATCGGCGATAATGGCGACGACATCGGGGTGAGGAGGCATGAGCAGGGCCACCGATGCTCCCATAGAGAAGCCATGAATGATGATTTTGCCTGGGAGCGCCTCCGGTTGCCGCCCTGCCACGAAGATTGCTGCTTCCAGATCGCGCACCTCCGCTTTTCCACCGCTGGTCGTGACGCTATCGCTCTCGCCATGCCCACGAAAATCGAAGAAAAAGACATTATAGCCGCGCTGATATGCCAGGGCAGCTGCTTCTCGCAGGTATGTTCTGGAGACACGATAGCCATGACAGAGCACAAAGGTGGGAGCCTTTTGTGGCTGCGCCCAGAAGTCCCCGCGCAAGAGCGTATTATCAACGGTCTTGAAAAGCAGGGAACGCTGCTGCGATAACGGCGCGTCGGGAGCAGTATGAGGGACTTCCCATTCAAAGACGGATTCTTCCAAGAGAACATGGGGATGAGAAAATTCTTCCACGAAACGATGCGCTAACATGGTCAGTCCACTGGTGATAGTAAGGCCAAGAATGCCTGTACCGGTCGCAAGGCCAACGACCCATCGCTTCTGCCCTGCCATAGCCGTTTCTCCTTCTGGCTTAAAGCTCAATTCTTTACCACACCGTATAACAAAAGAACTGACAGAGCCTGACTTACGCTGTTCTTTACCAAACAGTCTATATTACTATTTTACCTGAAACTTTGCTCTAGAGTAATCCCCCCTCGCAGAAAATGGGCCTTTCAGTTTTCCCATGTCCCACCTCTCATAAGCATAAGAGGAGGCTCTTCGCCCGAACATCTGCTTGAAACATGAACCATCCTCCCACCGTCGTACCGACCCGGTTCACCGCGTCCAATTTATTGAGTGTCTTCCCCTGCTTAAAACACCTCCTTCGCAAAAATGAACCTCTCTCCCACCGTCGTACCGACCCGGTTCACCGCGTCCAATTTATTGAGCGCCCTCTTCGGATACGTAGCCCCCAACGAAGAACACGCCACAAAGAACCTTCGAGACGATCAGAACTCGATGGCATCGTTTAGCAAGCAGAACGAGAAGGACAGGCAATAAATTGGACGCAGTGAACCTCGTCGCCACGAAAGCTTTGTCGCCACGAAGAGCAGCATGGTTGCAAAACTTTCTACAATATTGTACAATGTACACTAACTCAACAAGTGGAAAAATCGAGAAGAGGGGACCATTCGATGAATCGTCGCGCTCCTAAAATACATCCAGGATTGATG
>DASTZT010000483.1:0-16192 GCA_035764225.1 Ktedonobacteraceae bacterium | reverse complement strand
AGAAGGGCCAGCGTTGGAGGGTACGTCTTCTATCTATGCGCTGAAGGTACGCACTCGTGTAGAGGGCGCTCGCGTTCTGCCAGCCAGCGCCATTGAGACGATTGGACCGAACGTGGTGATCGTAAAAAATGCTGAGATGCTGGCAAGGGAATTACCCCCTCTGCCATTAGGGAGCAGTTTGCTCGCACGGAAGGTCGCGGGCGAAAATGGTCACGCGCTGGGTACAGTAAGCGAGATATGGCTAGGAACGGTTCCGCCATCGGCACTACGGATAGCCGCTTTCGAACTGGCAAACAATACTGGGCGATCTCACCGCCGTAGTAGGGGTTTTACAGCTAATGCGGTTATGCGTTATGATGATGAAAAGATCGTCGTTCAAGAGCAGATTGCACGCCATCTGGACTAGAGCAGGAGAAGCTGGAAGCGGAGCGCGGCAAGATCGGTACAGAAAAGCATATTAGCGTTCGCCACGCAAACGGGCCATCTCCGCTTCGGCTGCACGCGCATCTCTGCCGCGATGCAACTTTCTGAGCGCCTCGGCCTTACGCTGCCAGTTATCAGGGTCGGTGGGAGATAAGCGAATGGCTTCTTCGGCAGCAGCCAGGGCCTCTTCATGACGGCGCAGCTGCTTGAGCACGAGCGATTTGTTGTGCAACGCGGAAACCAGACGCGGATTCAGGCGCAGGGCACGCTCGTAGGCATCCAGAGCCATCTCATAATTGTTTAGATGATAGTATGCGTTCCCCTTGCCATTCCAGGCGAGAGGAGCGGCAGGGTTAATCAACAACGCCCGGTTGAAAGCATCAACGGCCTGCTCATACCGCTCCATCTGACTGAGCACGCTGGCCTTGCCATACCAGGCGGGAGCATAACGCGGATCAATCCGAATAGCCTCCTCGTAGGAAACCAGCGCCCTGGTAGGTTGGCCCATATCACCGAGCACATTGCCACGTCGATCCCATGCCTTCATGAACTTTGGATCGATCTGAACAGCGCGTTCAAAGGCTTCTAGCGCGGCTTTGAGCCTGCGCTGAGCATAGCGCACGTTGCCGATGCCATACCATGCAGGCACATATTTGGCGTTGCGATTAACGGCTTCTTGATAAGCTTGTAAGGCATCATTAAAACGCGACATCTCTTGCAACGCCAGTCCCTTGCTATTCCAGTAAGCAACGGTATTGGCATCAAGGGCAATGGCTTGCTCGAACGCTTGCAAAGCTTCGGAATAGCGTTTGAGTTGTCGCAGCACCAGCCCCTTGTTATTCAAAGCTTGAGCCATGTTCTTATCATAGTGCAGAGCAACCTCAAAAGCGTTTAGAGCCTGCTCAGGCTGGTTGAGGGCGCTAAGCACTGCCCCTTTGCCGTTCCAGGCAATGGCATTGTCTGGCTCAATCTGCAAGGCGCGTTCAAAGGCTTCTAGCGCCTCCTGATTACGGCGCAGGTTGCTGAGCGCGGCCCCCTTGCCATTGAGCGAGGTAGCCAGGGCCGGGTCCAGTTTCAGCGCCTCTTCAAAGGATGTCAGGGCATCACTATGACGTTCCGCCTGCGCCTGCGCCAGTCCTTTGCCCTGCCAGGCTTGCGGGTTGAGCTTATCCGTTTGTAATACGCGATCATAGGTGGCAAGCGCCTCTTTCAGGCGTCTTTGCGTGTAGAATCTGTGGGCCTCCTGCAAGAGCACGTTGGCTCTTGGCTTCGTCTGGTCCGGCATAGCGGCGATCTTGGCCGACGACTGTATCACGGTACCGCTCAACTGCCCATACGCGGCCTGCCGTAGTCTTTTCAAAACCTCCTGCGCGCTGGCTGGCCGTTTTGTCGCATCCATCTCCAGCATCTGTGCGATCAATGTTTCCAGCTCTGGAGTAACAGTAGGATTCAGCTGCGAGGCTGGTCTGAAGAAAAAGGGTTGGTCGATGGGATCGGCCCCGGTCAATAGCTGGTGCAGCAACGCTCCCAGGCTATAAATATCGGAGCGAGGGGTGCTCTGAGTCTTGCCATACTGCTCAGGAGCGGCATAGCCAGGCGAGCCTAGAGCGACGGTATCGTGCAATTGACCGGGTTTGAAGAGACGGGCGATGCCGAAATCGATCAGGTAGATATGCCCACTTTCACCAATCATCACATTGGAGGGCTTCAGATCACGAAAAATAATTGGCGGTTGATGATTGTGCAGGTAGCTCAGGACATCGCAGAGTTCTTCGCCCCAGGCCAGCACTTGATCGAGCGGTATCGGATCGCCGCCCGCCTTTTCCAGGTAGTCCTCCAGCGTCTGGCCCTCAATAAAGTCCATCACCAGGAAAGAGCGTTCATCTTCTGTAAAGTGGTCGTAGATACGCGGCAGGTTGGGATGCATCAAATCCGCCAGCAGATGCGACTCGTGCTCAAATGCCGCCTCAGCTTCCTGGATATAAGAGCCGGAGAGTCCCGCTCGGCTCATTGCTTTAACGGCAACGGAGCGATTATTGAAGCGCGTATCAACAGCTTTATAGACAGCTCCCATCCCTCCCTGACCGATCAGGGATTCCAGCTGGTAGCGACTGCTAAGCAACTTCTGCTCAGGCAATGTGCCTGTTGTATGTTTAAACGGAAGCGGTGAGGCGCAGTGCTGGCAGAAATGCGCATCTGACGCATTTGCCGCCCCGCAGTTCTCACAGAATAGCTCCTGTGTTGCCATTGATCTTATTATTTCCTGTACCAAAATCTCTATCAATAGATAAATGCGAGAAAGCAAACAAATATGGCTTCAAAGCGTTCCTTTATTATGGACGAATGAAAGATAAACAAGGTTGCATTCCCCGGTCATCGTACCAGATATTTCTTGATTGCTCTGCCCTACATATCATAGCACATGTTAACAGCTACCAGGTTTTGAGGCTTCTATCACTTGCCAGAGTCGTAGCCACTCTTCAATGCTCAAGGTTTCGGCCCTACGTGTGGCATCGATTGCAGCTGAAGCTAACCAGGAGCGCACCAATTCATTTTTGTAATGTAGTCCATGCGTGAGTGAATTATGCAGTTGTTTGCGTTTTTCTGAGAAGCCTGCCTGCACTACCTGAAAAAAGCTATCGCGTTCCTGTGAAGAAAGAGGAGCCTGCGGATTCACGTCAACGCGTAAAATCGCGGAATCGACCTTTGGCGCGGGATAAAAGGCATGAGCTGGAACGCGGGCAACAATATGGGGCGTACCGTAGAACTGCACGCTGATCGCCAGTAAGCTCATCGCGCCAGGGGTCGCAACAATGCGCTGCCCTACCTCCAGTTGTACCATCACGACCAGTAAACGAGGCGGATTCGCGCTTTCCAGGAAGTGACGAAAGGTGGGCGCAGTAATATAATAGGGCAGGTTTGCCACCAATTTATAAGGTGCTTGACCGAAGATCTCGACGGGATCAAGAAAGAGCAGATTGCCAGCGATCACGCTGACATTGGGATATGCGCTCGTCGTCTCTGCCAGGAGCGCGAGCATATCGCGTTCTAGCTCCACCGCCACCACTTTGCGAGCAAGCTTCGCCAGTTCTCGCGTCAAAACGCCCGTGCCCGCGCCAACTTCCAGAATCTCGTCATCTGGCCCGATTTCAGCCGCTTTAACAACTTTTTGTAATGCTGAGCGGTCAATCAGAAAGTTTTGTCCAAAAGACTTATTAGGACGCATATTATGGGCAGTGAGCAGGTTGCGCAGTGCTCGTACGTTCGTCAGATCGATCTCATCAGGCAACAGAGATGAGGAATCTTGAGGATCTTGTAAGCTATCCATAGAATTTTCTTCTCTTGCAAGGAATTTTTTGCTAAATGTAGCAGAGGAGATGCCCGCTGTCAAACATTGCATAGAGCTACCTGGGGAATAGCGATGGCGGGATATATGTAGCCAGCAGATCAGGGCTTTACTCCTGGCTCACTCTGCCAGCAGCAGCACTAGCGCCAGAGGCGGTGGCGTACCCGAAAGCGACCTCGGCGAATTGGCATGCCCAGCATCGCCAGGAAAATGAGCGCCATCACAACGAAGGCTAGCAATATTGCCAGGATAATCAAGATCGGGAGCAGAATCGCCAGGAGCGCGACCCCTATCACCAGACCGACAGCTCCCAGCATGATTGTTATCACCACAATGATCGGCTTGATGAGCACTACTGCCAGGATAATCAAAATCACCCAGCGTAGCACTTTATTGCCCTTCTGCTGTTGAGGACGCGCCCATGAGGGCACCTGCCAGTAGGCGCTATATTGCGTATTGGAGCGATTCGGTTGGGGGCGCTCACGTTCTGCCGAGTTGGGACGGCTGGCCTGCTCTGACTGTTGGGCAGAATCATACTCCTGCGCTTGATAACTATAGGGTGGGATCGAATCCTCAAAAGTCGCAGGATGTTCATCTTTCGGTCCATCGCCCGTCCTGGGCTTCGTTGACCAATAGTAAGGTTGCTGCGTATATATCTCCTCATTGTCCTGAGCTTGCTTGCTCGTCTCCTCAGATGAGGTAAATTCTTGTTCTTGTTGGCTCATAAAAAAGCTCTCCTTAGATCCGTGGAACCACTCACTGTTTTATACGTATTGCAGCAGAGAGGGTTGCAATCTGTCCAACGTGCAATCTGGGCGAAACGAAGGGCATTGATAGTTCGTTATATAAGCGATAGATATAGCAGACATTTCAACTCATCAATATAGGTTAAGATAGATTGGAATATCATAACCAAACGGGTGATAAAGGCAAGAACATTGAGCCTCTATGGTATTATTGAAGAAGGATATCTATCAAGATCGGTTGAGGGTACTTACAAGGAAGGCCGAGCAAGAGCAGCAAGGATAATGCATATATGCCTCTACTCGTCAGGAAGGATGTTCTATGGCCATAGACGAACTAAATAATAATCAACATAGAGACAGTGATAATTTACTTAACGAAGAGCAGAACGATAATAGCTCGGTCAACTCTGGCAATACCCCCCAAACCAGCGGGACCTGGAAAACAGCCCGAAGAGCGTCATTGGGATCGCCCAAAGATATACCGTTAACAGAAGCGGAAACTCTGGCACTCCGCCGCACCCGCATCAATCGCATTCTTATGCGCAAACGCCGCATTGGGCGTAGCTACAGGGAAATTGCGCCGCGCCTGATGACGGTGCTCGCGGTCGCGTTAATTATCTTAGCGTCACTTATTTCCGGCGGAGCTGGAGCTGCCTATGCTTACTATCAGGCCCAGTTACCGCTGCTCAACGGCATTGCTCAACATTC
Organism: Ktedonobacteraceae bacterium; assembly: GCA_035764225.1. Classification (GTDB taxonomy): domain Bacteria; phylum Chloroflexota; class Ktedonobacteria; order Ktedonobacterales; family Ktedonobacteraceae; genus DASRHT01. Next base: position 10,969 of record DASTZT010000483.1, on the reverse strand, counting down.
CTTATTCCAGACAACCCGCATCTATGACCGCAACGGCAATCTTTTATATGAGCTTTACGATCATCAGCAGGATCGTGGGCGTCGCACCTATGTCGATTACAAAGACATTTCGCCTTTGCTTGTCGATGCGACAGTCGCAGCCGAGGACCATACCTTCTGGACCAATAGTGGGATTGATCCCTACGGTATTGCCCGTGCTTTTGTCCAGAATGTGCAGAATAATGGGGTGGTTGAAGGTGGTAGCACGATCACACAACAGTTAATTAAAAACCAGTTCTTTGCAGGACAGCCACGCGACTATCAGGTCAAAGGCCAGGAAGCCATCCTTGCTACGGGTCTGACACAGCAGTACCCGAAGTGGAAAATTATGGAGATGTACCTGAATACCGTCTACTATGGCAATCTGGACTACGGCGTTGAGGCCGCGGCGGAAGACTACTTCGGGATCAAGCCACAATGCACCGCCACCCACTGTAAACCTGCTGTAGCGCAACTCGACCTGGCACAAGCTTCGCTGTTAGCAGGCCTGCCCCAGAGTCCAAGCTATTATAACCCGATTTCGAATAAAAGCGTTGCGCTTGATCGTCAGACCCAGGTGCTTCAAAGCATGGTTGAGATGGGCAAGATCACACCCGATCAAAAGCAGCAGGCGCTGAAAGAGATAGCGAACTACAAGTTCTCTAACTATTCTGATACGCACAAAATTCAGGCTCCCCATTTTGTCAGCTATGTGATCGATCAGGTGCTGGTGCCGCTCCTGGGTGCGCAAAACCTGCTCGACGGTGGCTACAACATCTATACCACCATCGACCTGAACCTGGAAAAGAAGGTCGAGCAAATCGTTTACAATCATCTCTACCAGGCACAGCAAGATACCTACCTGGGCTACTACGGCCCGTTGAACGTGACCAATAACGTCAATAACGGCGCGGCGGTGGTCATGGACCCATCTACTGGCGAAATTCTGGCGATGGATGGCAGCGCGAATTACGATAACAAGACCCCAACCATGCAGGGACAATTTAATGCGGCTACGGCACTGCGCCAGCCCGGCTCATCCTTCAAACCCATTGTGTACGCTACAGCGTTTGAGATGGGCTGGTATCCGGCTATGATTATCCCTGACCATAAAACAGTCTATCCCGGCAATACAACGCCGCCATACTATTCCCCGCAAAACTATGACGGAACGTTCCACACCAGCTTTCCGATGACGGTCCGTAACGCGCTAGCCAACTCATTTAACATTCCGGCGATTGACGCGATTGAATATGCTGGAATTCCCAACGTCTTGAACATGGCTGGCAGGCTTGGTCTTAGCGAAATTGCTAATCTGCCATCACAAGATCTGGGACCATCTATGGCCATCGGCTCTAAAGAGGTTTCGTTGCTGCACTTGACGGGCGCTTATGCCACCTTTGCCAACCAGGGAGTGCGCGAGCCAGCTACCTCTATCCTGGAGATCACCGATAACCAGGGGCATCCGCTCTATAAATTTGATGCCGCTCACCCACAGGGCACACGCGTTTTGCGTCAGGATGTCGCCTTCTTAATGAGCAGCGTGCTCTCAGACAAAACCTCGCGTTACCACGAGTTCTCGCCCGGCAACCCCCTTGAGCAGGATTTCCCGGCAGCGGCCAAAACAGGTACAACTGATAGCTTCCGCGATAACTGGACGATGGGTTATACGCCGCACCTAACGGTGGGAGTCTGGGCCGGTAATAGCGATAACAGCGTTATGAATAACGTCATCGGTATTACTGGAGCTGGTCCCATCTGGCACGACATCATGCAGTACGCCACACAATACTACCACTTCCCGGCGGATGATTTCGTTAAGCCAGCCGATGTGCATGCTGGAACTGTTTCGGCGCTGACTGGTCTGCTCCCCAATCCGGGCGAACCAACCGTCACCGATTGGTTTATTGATGGCACGATGCCAACCATTCATGGCAGTTTCTCCGGCTTCATCAAACAGCCGTGTCGGGGCAGGAAATGCAACCCGATTGTGCCACCAATTGGTGGTGGCGCTGGAGGCGGTGGCGGTTTACCTCCCACTGGTGGTGATCAGACCAATGCAGGCTAACATTGGAGGCTCCGTTTCATGGCAGACATATCAGAACAAAATGCGACAGGATTAGAGCCGGAACCTACGCCCTCCGAAATGGGTTTTCGTCCGCTCACACGAACGGAACGGCGTAACCTCTGGCTCAAGGAATATGGAGAGCAGGATGTCGCATTACAATCATGGGCAAGGTTGGTAGAGCAACATAACCTGGAAATTGAGGTTATGTTCCAGATGCAAGGTTTGCTCGTTTTCGGAATCATGGTCAGTACACGCGCTTATGCTCAGTTCTACATTACGCTGCATGAAGAGCTATACCGCCAGGAAGAGCCGGAGACAGCAGATTTTTTGCTGGAATACTATTCAGCTCTAGTGCCTCCAGCTGACCAGCCTGAGATCGGCCCGGAAGGTCTTCCCATCCTGTTTCGCTACGCCCATCTGCGCGATACTACGATTATCAGCGGGGGACATAAAACGAAACTTCCCTACTGGCGTGGCAGGATCGATCAGATCGATGCCTTCGTAGTAGGAGCGACCGCCGGGGAGTAGGAAAGAGCAAAAATGGGCAGGTCAAAAGCCTGCCCATTTTTGCTCTGTAAATCAGGAGTTTTACGGGTTGATCTGAACGGTGGTACCAATGGGGGCCCAGTTCAAGAAAAAGAAAAGGCTGCGGTAAAAGACGCAGCCTGAAACCATCCAGAAAGAACTAGAATAATGATAATTGCTGAGGTGGCTCTTCTTTTGTTTTTGTCTGTTCCGGCATCTGCGGAGATTCGCTCGCGATGCGCTCGGCCTCTGCGATAATAAGCGGGATCTTTTTAAAATCCTCGCGGATCACATCTTTGAGGCTGGCCTGATGAAGCCCTGCCGCAGGATGATACATGGCAATACAAATATAGCCATCTTTTCTGCGAGCCCGTCCGTGAATTGCGCTAATCTTCTCGTTGCCAAAAAACTTGGCCATTGAATAGCGTCCCAATGTCACAACTACGCGCGGCTTAATAGCTGCAATTTGCCGATCCAGGTAATTATTACAGGCGTCGATCTCTTCTGGGAGAGGATCGCGATTGTTGGGCGGACGACACTTCACAACGTTAGTAATAAATACATCGGAACGCTTAAGATTAATGCTTGTCAGGAGTTCATCGAGAAATTGTCCAGCGGGGCCAACAAACGGGCGTCCCTGTCTATCTTCGTGGAAACCCGGTCCTTCACCAATAAATAATATTCTGGCATCGGGATTTCCTTCGCCAGGAACCGCCTTTGTGCGCCCTTTGCAGAGGTTGCATTTCGAACAGGTAGAGACCTCGACAGCAACCTCTCTCAGGATCTCCTCCGACGACATAGCACCCTTACCTCTTTTCCTTCTAAAATAGCTGAGGTGTGAATAAAAGGAGATGGGACGACCTGTGCTGGTCGCCCGATCTCATCGTATTCTACAAAAAACTTATCTACCAGCGACGATCAGAGCGTTGCCCGAAGCCGCCATCCCGGCGAGGACCGCCTGGGCCGCGTCCCGGTCCCATTGGGCGGCGCTGTCCAAAGCCACCACCGCGATCATTGTAGAGGCCGCCGCGATCTCGATCACCGCCGTAGCCACCACGATCTCTGCCACCGCCGTAACCACCACGATCAGAATAGCCACCGATGCCCCGACCAGGCATAGAACCCTCACGTTCGCGACCACCGCCGTAGCCACCGCCAGAGGGGCCACGACCTCCACGTCCACGACCGCCACGATCATTTTCCAACTCGGCTGCTGAGGGCATCTCGCCACTTAAGGCGGCGCGACGCGAGAGATTAACGCGACCTTGCGAATCAACTTCGGTTACCATGACCGTAATTTCATCGCCTATTGAGACGACATCTTCTGGACGCATCACCTGATAATCAGCCAGTTGTGAGGTACGAACCAGACCTTCTTTGCCGGGCAGGATCTCAACAAAGCAACCGAAGTCAACCAGGCGACGTACAGTGCCGGTATAGATGTGCCCAACCTCAACCTCTTCAGTGAGAGCGCGAACAGCATCTAGGGCATGTTGCATGGCATCACCTGAAGTGGCCGAGATATTGACGGAACCATCGTCCTCAATATCGATTTTCGCGCCGCTATCTTCCTGGATTTTGCGAATAGTTTTCCCGCCTGGTCCAATGACGGCACCAATTTTATCAGGATTAATCTTGATCGTCTGGATACGGGGAGCGAAGGGAGACAGTTCTTCGCGTGGCGCATCAATCGCGTCAAGCATTTTCTCCATGATGTACATGCGACCTTCACGCGCCTGCTCCAGAGCTTTGGTCATGATCTCGTAGGTGATACCCTTTACCTTAATGTCCATTTGCAGGGCGGTTACACCATCAGCTGTTCCGGCCACCTTGAAGTCCATATCGCCCAGCGCATCCTCAATGCCCTGAATATCGCTCAAGACGGCCCATTTGCCAGTTCGTTCGCCTTCTCCGGTAATCAGGCCCATTGCCACACCAGCAACTGGCGCATGGATAGGTACGCCAGCATCCATCAGAGCCAGCGTTGTGCCGCACACGGAGCCCATCGAAGTTGAGCCATTGGATGAGAGCACATCGGAAACGGCGCGAATAGTGTAGGGAAACTCTTGTTGAGATGGAATAACAGCAGCGACGGCGCGTTCTGCCAGCGCACCGTGACCGATCTCGCGTCGTCCGGGGCCGCGCAAGGGTTTGCTCTCGCCAGTCGAGAAGGGAGGAAAGTTGTAGTGATGCATAAAGCGTTTGCTCTCACCGAGACCCAGCCCATCAAGTATCTGCTCCTCACCGGGCGAGCCTAGAGTCACTACGCTCAACACCTGCGTCTGTCCACGCGTAAAGAGGGCTGATCCATGCGTACGAGGCAACAATCCAACCTCACAACTGATCGGACGAATCGTCTTGAGGTCACGTCCATCGGGTCGTGTGCCCGTATCCAGGATCGTATTGCGCACATAAGCCTTCAGTTCTTTTTCGTAGAAGGTAATGATGTCCTTGAGCCGATCCGGGTATTGCGCCCCCAGTTCGGTCACTAGCTCATCCTGCACTTGAGCCAGGGCAGCCGAGCGGGCGGCTTTATTGGGATTATTGACTGCGGCTTCAAAGCGAGGCAGCACAAACTCTGCAACCTTCGTATGCAACTCTTCATCGGCAACAGGTGGTGTGAAAGGTCGCTTGGCGCGATTGACCGCCTGCATCAGCTTCTCTTGCATCTTGATAATATCTTGCAAAGATTCCTGACCGAAGCGAACCGCCTCAAGCATCAAATCCTCAGGAAGTTCTTTAGCTCCAGCCTCAACCATCATCACGGCATCGGCAGTGCCAGCAATAGCAAGATCAAGCTTGCTGCGTCCCATCTGGGATTCAGTGGGATTAATCACAAGCTGGTCATCGATGTAGCCAACGCGGACCGCGCCGACCGGGCCATAGAAGGGAATATCCGACAAAGACACGGCTGCGGACGCTCCTACAATGCTCATAATTGTCGGATCATTTTCCTGATCTACGGAAAGAACGGTAACTACAATCTGGACATCGTTGCGATAACCTTTGGGAAAGAGGGGACGAAGGGGACGATCAGTGAGACGGCTGGCGAGAATCGCGTGTTCGGTTGCTCGGCCTTCACGCTTAATAAAACCGCCGGGAATCTTACCCGCCGCATACATACGCTCTTCTACATCAACGGTCAATGGAAAAAAATCTATGCCTTCACGAGGCTCATCGCTGCCAACCGCAGTTGCCAGGATAACGGTATCTCCGTAGCGCACCAACACAGCGCCACTACTCTGTTCTGCTACGCGACCGGTCTCAATGCTCATGACCCGACCACCGATAACAGCTTCTTGACGGTGAATCATATTTCCTCCGACTCTTAGCACCCTATACCTAAACTGTTCAATCCAGCCCTTATCTGTAGAGTAATCTCATCCCATCTCTTACAAACCAGGTGCAATAACACTCAAATTGCTGCCGCACGCATCTTTGTAGTTTTTAGTTGCAGTTACTCGTGCGCGGGAAATATCCTCTCTGCCTATCGTCTTCCTCGTTCGTCTCAGTCAATCTCTTCAACGCAATGCACTCAGTCAAGTGGAGAAAAATGGAGCAGCGGTCGGCAAAACGTACGGCGCTCGCCTTAGACTGCGCCGACCGCATCCACAACAACCCCGTGATTAGTGGCGCAGGCCAAGTTTTGCGATTAGTGCGCGATAGCGGTCCGGGCTTTTTTTACTCAGATATGCAAGCAATCTTCGGCGCTGTCCCACCAGCAGCCTCAAACCCCGGCGAGAATGGAGATCATGCTTATGAATTTTGAGATGTTCAGTAAGCTGATTGATACGGTATGTCAGAATTGACACCTGGACTTCAGGTGAGCCCGTATCTGTATCATGTACACGGGAATTGGCCATAATTTCCGCTTTTTCTTCAACAGTCAAAGCCACGCTCTTAAGTCACCTCCTATTTATAAGTTGGGCAAAAGACAACTATGTGTTTGCATTATAGCATGGATACGCTCAGGACGCAACGAATTTATGTCTACCCACCCATAATGCACTTGGCGCGAGGGATCTGCCAATCGTTTTGGGTAGAGTGGCAGGCCCCCCGCATCGTACTTGCTTCGCTCCCGTTGTTGGATGCGATCAAGCGAGAGTAGGCGATAAATCACCCAGGACGCGATAAATCGAGTCCCTACTTGATGGTGACTTTCGCGCCAACCTCAGCCATTTTCTCGGCGATTTTCTGAGCGTCCTCTTTGGAGATGGCTTCTTTGATCGGCTTGGGAGCTTCGTCAACGACGGCCTTCGCCTCTTTAAGGCCCAGTCCGGTGAGTTCGCGGACGACCTTAATGACGTTGATCTTGTTAGGACCAACTTCGCTGAGGATGGCATCGAACTCGGTCTGCTCTTCAACGGGAGGGGCAGCCTCTGTAGCAGCGGCAGCAGCACCGGGAGCGGCGGCCACAGCAGCGACAGGAGCGGCGCTGACGCCCCATTTATCCTGCAACGTTTTTGTCAGTTCAACCAGTTCAAGGACGTTTAACTTTTCGATATCGGCAATAATGGTTTCTAAGGACATGGTTCTTTCTCCCTCAATTATTCAGTGGCTGCGCCACCGTTAAGCTGGTCAGCACGAGCTTGCAACACATAACACAAATCACGCATGGGCGCGGTCAGTAAGCTGTACATTGAAGATAATGGTCCTTGCAAGACGCCGACCACTTGAGCTTTCGACTGCGTTTTGCCGCCTGATATTTTTCCTAGACTGTCAACCTGGTCAGCGGTCAATGTGCGACCGCCAAGAATACCGGACTTCAGAACGGCTACTTTCGACGTGCGAATATAGTCGCTCACAGCTTTGGCGGCTGCCGCTTCATCATCGTACCCGAACGCTACGGCAGTTTGACCGTTGAAGATGTTTTTGTCCAGCTCGGTCATATTATTACGCTCAGAAGCGATGCGCAAAAGCGTATTTTTGGCAATCTGGAGCTCGACTTTGGCGGCCCGCATTTTGCCGCGTAGCTCGTTCATCTCCTTGACGGTAAGACCCTGAGTCTGGATCAAAATCGCTACGGACGCACGGCCAAGCTTATCTGTCAAATCTTCAATTTTTTCTGCTTTTGCCTGTGTAGGCATAAATGTTCTCCCTCCTTCCTTTCGAGGATCATCATAAAAAAGCCTTCGGCTAAGTCACCGAAGGCTGAGACATTCTTTACTGTACGGAACTTGTCTCTACACTGCTTGCTGAGATAAAGACACAGCAATGGGCTACACGTTCCGGCATCTGAATAGTCATCACCTCGGCAAGCCAACATGCTGCAAAAACATGTTACTTAAGTGCTGCTGGCACACTTGCTATCTTCGGTTGACTGAACATGGTATTTACTTGTTAAAGGAATTTTTTATTTTGCTCATCATCGGCAATGCCCAACGGCTTTACGGTTTGAGAGCGAGCGCCGATGCGACATCCAGGCGAATACTGGGCGACATAGTGGACGAGAGCACCACGCTCCTGACATAGGTTCCCTTCGCACCAGATGGGCGAGCGCGTACAACGGCATCAACGACGGACGTGATATTCGACAGCAAGGCGTCTTCGCCGAACGAAACTTTCCCGGCTGGAATATGCAGGAGCGAGGTTTTATCAACTTTAAACTCGACGCGCCCCTCTTTGACTTCACGAATGGTTCTGGCGAGATCAAAGGTGATCGTGCCCGCCTTTGGGCTAGGCATCAAGCCACGAGGTCCGAGCTTTTTACCAAGCCGACCGACTTTACCCATCACATCAGGGGTGGCAATGGCAACATCAAAACCGAGCCAGTCGCCTTCAATTTGTTTAATCAGGTCATCCAGGCCAACGAAATCCGCGCCAGCAGCTTCCGCCTCAGCAACTTTCTCGCCCTGAGCGAAAACGAGCACCTTGATTTCTTTACCGGTACCTGCTGGCAACATAGCAACGCCACGCACCATCTGATCGGCATGGCGAGGATCAACGCCAAGCTTCATATGAATCTCGACGGTCGGGTCAAACTTTACGTAACTTGTCTTTTTGAGGAGTGAAATGGCTTCCTGGGGCTGATATAGCTTTTCCCGATCTATCAGCTTCTCTACTTCCTGATATTTCTTGCCATGAACATGTTTTTGCGCATGCTTCATACTATTTTATGCCCTCCTTGAGGCTAATAACCGCAGTGACTTTCGGGCGACAATTAAACAATAGTGATACCCATGCTGCGGGCAGTACCTTCAACCGTGCGCTCTGCGGCCTCGACGCTATTGACATTCAGCTCTTTCATCTTTAGCTCGGCAATTTCACGCAATTTCGCGCGATTAATGGTGCCAACTTTGGTCTTATTGGGAACCGCTGAACCCTTCTCAACGCCAGCTGCACTTTTGAGCAGATAGGGGACCGGAGGGGTTCGGGTCACGAAAGAAAAAGAGCGATCTTCGAAGATAGTGATTTCCGCCGGGATAATCATGCCTGCCTGTTCGGCAGTACGAGCATTATATTCCTTGCAGAACATCATGATATTCACACCATGAGGACCGAGCGCGGTACCGATGGGGGGTGCAGGATTGGCCTTGCCCGCCGGAATCTGCAACCGCACTACAGCCTTAATACGTTTTGCCATGTTATTTCAAGCTCCTCAAGACAAAATGGATTCGCAAAATGAGCCATCTGGCTCGTTAAATTTTCTCAACTTGCAGGAAATCAAGCACCACTGGAGTCTCGCGACCAAAGAACGAAACGAGCACTGTTACCTTGTTGCGGTCCAGATTAATATCGCTGACCGTTCCAATAAATTCGGTAAAGGGGCCATCGATGACGCGCACGCTCTGGCCTTTGGAGAAACTCACTTTGGCCTTTGGCTTCTCGGTTTCCTTTGTGACCTGCTTCAAAATGGACTTAATTTCATGCTCTTGCAGCGGAACAGGGCGCGTACCAGAACCTACAAAACTGGTAACGCCGGGTGTGTTCCTAACGACATACCAGGCTTCGTCGCTCATGACCATCTCCACCAGCACATAGCCGGGGAAAACTTTTTTCTGTACGGTACGCCGCTGGCCCTGTTTGATCTCCACCTCTTCTTCCATCGGCACGATGACGCGGAAGATCTTATCACGCATATTCATTGACGCGATACGCGCTTCAAGATGGCTTTTTACTTTATTCTCAAAACCTGAATACGTATGGATCGCATACCAGGCACGCTCGTCTTTGCCCTTTTCAGCCATTTCGCTGCCACCGCTATGTTCAGTAAGCACGGCATCCCCCCTTACATTTTGCAGCCGCCAAAGCCACCTATATTACTAATGACCACTACTGATAAGGAGGAAGAGGCGAACTAGCCCAAAATCGGCCAGGGCCAGAATACCACCGATGACGGCTGAAAGCACAATCACTGCAATGGTCATGTTTCTGGCTTCTTCAAAGGTGGGCCACGTTACTTTATGACGAAGCTCATAATAAGCTTCGATGATAAAGCGCCCAAGCTTACTCTTACGAAATCTCCCAACCAGGGAAGAAGAGCCTGCTGCTTCGCGCCGTCCACTAGATTTGCTTTCCTGCCTGGACATCTCCTTGCGCTCCTCACGGCCCGTTGCTTTAACACTTCTGACCGGCGACTCTTTCTGCTCATCACGACTCGTTTTGACACCTTTGACGGGCTGTTCTTTCTCACTGCTACGTGTTTTCAGCTCAGCCGTCTGGCCCCGGCTAGTATTTCTTTTTTTGTCGGTCATAGTCTTTGCCACGTTCAACCTTTCTCACATGAGTAGTGATCGCCCTTACTATCGGCATACGGAATACGCCACTACCTATTTGGTTTCACGATGAGGCACATGTACGCGACAGGTGTTACAGTATTTCCTTAACTCAAGACGCTCTGTGGTCTTCTTTTTGTTTTTTGAGGTGGCATAATTGCGGCTTTTGCAGGTTGAGCAAACCAGCGTTACCACAATTCTATTCTCTTTGCTTTTACTAGCCATTACTTTCTCCGTTCACGTTTCGTTCAAACTCCGACAGGCCGTGTACTGAAGTAGATTTCGTGATGAATTATCTTATTATAGCACTATGGTGAGCGCAATCAACAACCAGGGAATAGGGTCACGCGCTCACAACCAGGGCGGGGGCCAGCCCCGCCCGACCATCGTTTATCCAAGCACCTGGGTGCAGATCCCCGCTCCCACCGTGCGGCCTCCCTCGCGGATCGCAAACTTCACGCCCTCTTCCATCGCCACCGGCTGGATTAACTCCACCGTCATCTCGATGTTGTCTCCTGGGATCACCATCTCCACTCCATCCGGCAGCTTGATCGCTCCCGTCACGTCTGTCGTCCTGACATAAAATTGCGGACGATATCCGTTGAAGAACGGCGTATGGCGGCCTCCCTCTTCTTTGGAGAGC
>DASTZT010000482.1:0-7024 GCA_035764225.1 Ktedonobacteraceae bacterium | reverse complement strand
AAATGCCCTGGGAAGGTTTTGCACCGATCTGGCTGTGCAGCCAGCCTGAACAAAGCTAAATGCGAGCGCATCGTTGGCTGGCTGCAAGGAAAATCCCTATTGACGCATCTTTTCGAGGGCGCGTTTGAATTGGAAACGATTTTCGAGGAGCGGTAAATCCATATGGAACGATTTAGGGCCGACCGCTTCGACTTTCGAGACGATGGTGGTCAATGTGTTGCTTGCCAGAGCCTCTACGACTCCCGCTTTCAGGCTTTCAGGCGTATTGGCTTCAATGACGCAGGGGATGCCGGATGCTCTGGCGATCCCTGCGAGGTCGGTGCCGGTCGTGGTTGCCGTCGGGAAGCCGCCCACAGAGAGCAGACTTTCGTTGTCAAAGACGATATGTAGCAGATTGTCGGGTTTGTAACGCGCCATCGTGCTCAGGGTGCCCAGGTTCATCAGCAGCGAACCATCCCCGTCGAGAACAATCACTTTTTGAGTGGGCATGGAAAGCGCGATGCCCAGGCCCATTGAGGAAGCGAGACCCATCGCGTGCTCAAGATAAAAGAAATTATGCCGATGCCCCAGCATATATAATTCTACCGCTACTGCCCCCATGATGGTGACAACAATATGCTGCTCCAGCTCGTCATAAATAGCCTGGAGAGCGTCTGAGCGTAACATGATTATTCCTCCCACATTAATTCGCGAGACAGTAAAACCGCAACGGGATGGAGCGAGGCATGTGCTAGCGTTTGAGCATCTTTGAGACGCTGATAAATGTCGGCTGTGCTGGTAAGGTGCCAGATGGGGATGTTCAAAGCGCGCAGAATTGGTTCGGTAGCCAGACCACCCTGGGTCTGCCACGGATCTTTTTCTCCCATGTGTCCGCGATAACTAATGAGCATGACAAGGGGAATCTTATAGAGTAATGCCAGTGAAACAATGGGGTTGATCGCCGCCAGAAAGCCATGATTCTGCATCAGGAGCGCGGAATTGACTCCCGCCAGATGCGCTCCAGCCGAAATACCAATGGCTTCTTCCTCTTTGGCAATACGTACAAGGGTCACTTCGGGGTCTTCGTCAGCCATGCGGATCAGATGGACCAGCCACGTTTCGGGCAGGGCCGAGATGATTTTCACATCGCATGCTTTCAGGGCATCGTAGATCAGTTTGGAGTTGGTAACGGAAACAGCCATACGAACCCTCCAGAATAAATAGAAGGTGTAACAACACTATGATAGTGTTAAGTATAGCATTGTTTTTCGATAGGGTAAAATGTACTGATAAATATGACGCGGCTTGCAAATGTAGTGCGTTTTGGTGTATTACTTAGATGGATTTTCATCTATTAGCACGTTTGCTGTAAAATATTGTTGACAAGCGTGCTTGCTTTGGTGTACTATTTAAATATATTTGCGTAGAACACCTGTTCAAAACCAATAAAGAAGGATGGTAAACGATGTGGATCAAAAAAGGCAGCGCTCTCAGTATGTGCCTGCGCGTCAGTCGCATGTAGACAGCGAAAATTACTTTGATGCTGAGTATGATGATATCTGGCCCTCACGTATGCCCAGTAGTACGCGCCGTTATCGCAGTGATGTAAAGACCGATGCGGGCTATACCCAGGCGGATGTACAACCGGTACCCTCGTACCCTGAGAGCAATTATCCTATCACTCATCCCGGACGAAAAAGCAGCGTGCCTGCTCGCAAAACAGCGACGCAGGTGGGTATGCCGGTGGTACAGACTGGCCGACCGCGTCCCGTCGAGATCGATGGCACTATCATTACGCGACGCAGCGGTAATCTCAGAGGAGACAAAGACCACAACGGTGTGCATTTTCATTGGCTGGTCTATGTTGGCATTGCCATGTTCGTCATGACAGCTGGCTGGATTATGCTCAGCATGTTCTCCAGCTGGTGGCAGGTCACCCAGGACGACTGGCATTATGGTCGCCCTCGCACATTTCACATCGATGCGGTTGTTGGACACGATGACTCTCCCACCAACAAAAGTCATTTCGTGGCCATGAACTTGAATCGGCATGTGGAAATAATTGAATTTCCAGGTGGAGATCCCACGAAGGCCAAAGTATACATCGGCCCAGTTTTAATCGGACAAGGTCAAGATTTAGCTCCGGTTCTGCTTACATTCAAGGATGTTAATGGAGATGGTAAACCGGACATGGTGGTGATCGTGCAGGATAGTCGTTTTGTTTTTATCAACGAGAATGGAGCATTCCGCCCGCCGCATCCTGGCGAAAACATTCATCTATAGCGATCTACTCTGTCTTAATCTGTTTTTCTTCAAACAAACAGCACCCACAAAAGCTATCTCCTTGTGGGTGCTGTTTGCTGGACGCCCAACTCTTTTTCAGGCTATTGGCGCTTTCCCAACTTCGTAGCCAGGCTCCTGCTCCATTGAACTGGTCTGTATTTGGAGCGGTTGTCGGGCTATCGCCTGTAACACCGTTGGTACTGTGGTGGTCGGGATGGCATGGGAAAAAAGAGAAGAATCTTCTAATTCGGCTTTCTTCTGTGGATCTGGTCGTAGGGCCAACCATGCAAACGTGAATAGCCAGGCGAGTAAGAAGCCTAATAGCGTCCAGGTGAAGATAAGAAACTGCACATGTGCTATCGTTGTTGATATGTCCACGGGCGCGTCCTCTTTCAGGCCCTTCACTCAGGAAGTAGCATAAACATTACCGTATTATCATAGACGAAACAAGCAGGCAAAGTTAACAGCCCCCCCTCTTCCAATGAGAAGACGAAGATCGCAGAAAGAAAGTTTCAGCCTCTACCTTACTGGTTACAAAAATATGTGAGAAGAAGCGTTCTTTTGATGAGATCCGTAACAGTAGTAGAGAACGATTCGGCCTTGTACTTTTGAGAAAAACCTGTCACAATGGCTATGCAATAGAAATTATAAATCTTATACCACGTAAAGGGTAAACCGTATGGAACAGGTGAATTGGCAAAGAACACGAGATATCCTTGTAAGTATTATTTGTGTTGGCATTATCTTCTGGGCCTCCTGGTCGATTCTGGGTTTGTTTTTTGATGCCGTTGTAATACTGCTCCTATCAATGGCTGTTGCGTTTCTTCTAACGCCAGCAGTTAACCTGCTTGTCAAATACAGTATACCGCGTTTGTTGGCAACTATCATCATTTATATCGTGATCATAGCCGTAATTGGTGGTTTTGGCTATGCGCTTGTCCTGACCCTGGTGAAGCAGGCCGTGTCTTTTTCAACAACGATCACAAATTTTGCTACCGCGTTGCCGGATACGTTCAAGTCGGTGATCAACAATTTGGAAAAGCAGGGAGGTATTCCAGCAGAGAATATCAATGTGGCAATCAGTCAGATTCAGAGTACTGCTACCGATTTTGCCCGCTCCCTGGCAACTAATGCGCTCAACTTTGTGCTGATCTTCACCAATGCGCTGCTCAATATCGTGCTGGTCGGCGTGCTGAGCTTTTATATGACGCTGGATGGACAGCGTATTCGCGATAGCCTGATGGGCATTATCCCGCGTCGCTGGATGCCCAATGCCCTGTTGTTTGAAGATGCGCTCAATCGTGTCGTTGGCAACTATATTCGGGGGCAGCTTACCCTGGCCCTGATTGTTGGCATCTGCTCCGGCCTCATCTGTGTCTTCACCGGATTGCAGGATTATGCGCTGATCGCGGGGGTGTTGGCCTTTCTGTTTGAAACGATTCCAATGGTTGGTCCTGCCCTGGCCTCGATTACGCCGATAGTGCTCTCGTTACTCCTGCCGGGCGCGTTCCCTCGCACCTTTGAGATTATTGTAGGCTTTGTGCTCCTTCAGGCCATTGAGAGCAATATTCTCGGTCCTCGTATTGTGGGACATGCCGTTGGATTACATCCTGTGGCGGCAATCCTGGCATTGCTAGTGGGGGCCAAGTTGTTCGGCGTGCTGGGAGCTCTTCTGGCCACGCCTGTTGTTGCGGCGACCTGGGTGGTCATTGCCAGCATCTATCGTTCGGCTCGTGGTGAGACCGCCGATCAAATGCTCGCTCGTAAACGCCCTACCTGGACGCTTCCTCGCCCTACCGGACAGTTCACCAGTAGGAAAAGGCGAGCCGGAGGCGATTTCGCGACTATGGCAGGGAAAAAAAATCACATCAACCATGCAAAAAATGCTGCTCATTCTCCTCATGATGATAATGTGGAGCAGCCGCTTCGCCCTGCCAGCGATACGCTGATCCATACAACCCTGTTCCAACCGGTGTCGGTGGAACAGGAGGAGGCTCATAGGGATAGACCTCAACCGCCTGAGCGGTCGGATGATGAGGAAACCTGATGAGATGCGATGAGATCGGGCGCTCTTCAGCGGCGAAGGCAGCAGGTAATCAGTAAAGCCGCATGTGCTGGCAATACGCTGTGACTCTCTACCTGCTGCCTCTGGTCTACATTGCTCCAAAGGCGGTGCGCAGTTCCTCTTCTCCCTCACGCGTCACCAGGGCATAGATATCATCGTTCTCCATTAATTCTGTATCTCCGGTCGGAAAGATCGGTTCCGTTCCCCGTATTATCAGTACAAGATTGCACCTGCGTGGCAGATTAATCTGGGTCAGCTTTTTGCCTATAACGGGCGAAATTGGCGGAATGTTCATCTCGACAATATCCAGCCCGGCCCGTTTTAAGGTCATGAGTGGCACAAAACGGGGGCCAGGAAGCTCGGATTCGATTAGGGAGAGAATAGCTTTTGTGGGACTGATCGTGACATCAATGCCGAGCTTTTGAAAAAGCCCTTCGTGCTTCGGGTTGTTTAAGCGAGCGATGGTCCGCGCAACGTTGAAGCGTTTTTTCGCCATCTGGCAAATAACCAGATTATCTTCGTCTTCGCCTGTGACTGCGATCACCACATCAGCGCGCCGTGCCCCTGCTTCCTCCATCGTTCTTGCTTCGCATGCGTCGCCTTTGAAAACTGCCTGTCCCAGCTCGTCGCTCAATGTCTGGTAGCGCGCTGCTTGCTTTTCTAGTAAGAGAACCTCACGGCCCTGGTTCAGCAGGTTTCTAGTGAGGTAGTAGCCAACGTCGCCGCCGCCTCCGATAATGATGTACATAGTAGGAGCCTCTACTCTCTTAACTTCTAGTTTGCTCTCCACCTGACATCCCTTTGCACACGTATAGCCGCGGAAAAGGGAACGTCTGGAGAGTGTTGGGCTTGTTGACGACTACTGGGCATCTGTTAAAGATGTGAAGACCATATCTGCTCCCAGCGTCGTTGGGCAGATGGTCTCCAGCCCCAGTTCATTGTACGTTGCCTGGCGTAGCGGGTCATAGATGCGACAAACTACCTTTTTGACATGGAAGATCTCTTTTGCAATCTGGCTGGCCATGATGTTCCGGTTGTCACCATTAGTGACGGCGGCAAAGGCGTCGGCCTTCTCGATACCTGCGCGCCGCAATACCTCCTCGTCTACGCCATTGCCTACGATCTTCTCCCCTCGAAATTGAGGGTCCAGGCGTTGGAAGGAGTCACTGCTCATATCAATGACCGATACTGTGTAGCCTGCATTATCCAATTTGGTAGCCAGCGCGGCACCCACTCGACCACAACCAAGGATCACTATTCTCATCGGTAAATCTCCTCGCAGTCAAGAATCCCTGATACAAAGGGTCTTAACCACCGTATTATAGCATGTGGGGAAAGTTACTGACTTGTTGGCATGGTATGATAGTGGTAAAACTGCTTTCTTTCAAAAGCGTGAAATGTGAGATCTTCTTACTATGTCGTCAAATACTGTCGATGATACCTTACGCTATATATTGCGTGTGGTACCGCAGGAGCAGCGTTTACAATGGGATGATTTTGTCGCCAGCCACGCGCATGGCCATTTATTGCAATCCTGGGATTGGGGCGAGCTGAAGGCCGATGCTGGCTGGCAGCCCATGCGCGTGGCCCTCTGGGATGAGGATGCTCAGCAAATAATCGCGGCGGCCCAAATATTGCGTCGTACGGCTCCCTTGCTGCCTCTTCAAGCTGGTCATCTGGCTTATATCCCGAAAGGACCACTGATTGATTGGTCTCAAACACCCCTATGTGAGGCTTTTTTCTCGCAATTGCAGACGCTGTTGCGCCAACAGGGTGCGCTTGCTCTCCGCCTGGAACCCGGAATAGAGGTAGATACTGCTGACGGTGAGCTGGCTACCAAGCGTCTTACTGCGTTCGGTACCCATCGACTGCACGCGATCCAGCCTTTACGTACCATCGTGCTGGATCTGGCTCCCGACGAGGAGACATTGCTGGCCCGGATGAAAGAGAAGTGGCGCTATAATATCCGGCTGGCGGCTCGCAAAGGCGTAACGGTGCGTGATGCTGCCTCTATCGAAGATTTACACCTGTGGTATAACCTTTTACAGGTGACGAGCCAACGCGATCAATTTGGTGTGCATACACTTGAGTATTACCGTCGGGCC
This sequence comes from Ktedonobacteraceae bacterium, assembly GCA_035764225.1. Lineage (GTDB taxonomy): Bacteria > Chloroflexota > Ktedonobacteria > Ktedonobacterales > Ktedonobacteraceae > DASRHT01. Next base: position 592 of record DASTZT010000482.1, on the reverse strand, counting down.
TGGGAGCTTTTCGTGCCAACGGGCAAAGCTCGCCTCTTACTGGCTGAGCATGAGGGACGCCTGCTAGCCGGTATTTTTGTGGCCCTCTTCGCCCGCCAGGCGCTCTACCTCTATGGAGCTTCAAGCAACGAACAGCGTCAACTGATGCCTAATTACCTCTTACAGTGGGAGGCCATACGCTGGGCCAGACAACAAGGGGCCAGCCTATACGATTTCTGGGGTATTCCCGATACCGATGCCGAAGATGAGGCGATGGCAGGCGTTTACCGTTTTAAGCGCGGCTGGGGAGGCCGCATTGTCCAATTCCCCGGCAGCTACGAGCAGGTTTACCGCCCTCGCGTAATGAAATTAGCCCAGAGATTTATGCCGTAGCTCCCCTTTCTACTCCTCTCCTTAGCTCCCCTTTTCGGAGAGAACAGGCAGGGCGAGGAGGGCAAGCGCGAGGCCCCCACCCTTCCCAGCCGCCTCCCCTTGCCCCTACCGGTTCCCCCACGATGTTGTATCCTCCACAAAAATCATGACGGAGCGGGAAGCGCAACGGTGGACGGATGAGGTAGGGGCAAGGGGCGGCGTGGGGATTGGGTGGGGGCCT
>DASTZT010000481.1:0-4258 GCA_035764225.1 Ktedonobacteraceae bacterium | reverse complement strand
TCAGAGTGCCCCGCTTGCCCAGTTCTACCCTGGAGATAATTATGTTGATTGGACCGCGATGGACGGCTTTAACTGGGGGACTGGACCAGGGGATGACTGGACCGCCTTCAAACAGGTGCTTGATCCGACGTATCAGGACATTACGCGCATTGCTCCTCATAAGCCCATCATGTTGGCAGAAGTCGCCAGCGTTGAGCAAGGTGGCGATAAGGCCGCCTGGATTACTGAAGGGTATAGCCATCTGCTCCCCTCCTATTTCACGCACATCAAGGCCGTCGTCTGGTTCAATCAGGTCACGCAGAGAGATTGGCGCATCGAATCGTCGCCCAACGCGCTGAAAGCCTACGCCCAGGCCATCAAAAGCAACTATTATGAGGCCAATAGCTTTCAGGACTATCAGGGGCGGCTCCCTCCTGGGCGCAAATACTACATTGCCGAAGGCTTTCGCCGTCCCATTGTCACCCTCACATTTGACGATGGTTGGCAATCGCAATATACGCAAGCGTTCCAGATTATGCAATGGTACGATGCTATAGGGACTTTCTACCTCGTGCCCAACTTTCTCAACACGCCTCATTATTTGACGACCGATCAGGCCAGGAAGATACAGCGGGCAGGCAACGAAATAGGCTCGCACACCATGAATCATTTGGACCTGACCGAGCAGAGCACCGGCAAAGTTTCTCAGGAGTTAGTTCAATCAAAGCAGGTCTTAGCAGCTCAGTTCGGCTCCATCAAAAATTTTGCCGCCCCCTTCGGCGCTTTTAATTACCAGGTCACGCACCAGATTCAAAAAAGCTATTCCTCAGACCGCACAACCGAACTGGGCTTTAACAACCAGGAAAACTTTAACCCCTATGAAATTCTGAGTCAAAACATCTACAATACTACCACCGTTGCCGAGGTCAACCAGTGGCTCGATCAGGCCACGCGTGAAAAAACCTGGCTCGTGCTCACCTTCCATCAGGTGGACGACAGCCATAGTCCCTATGCCATGACGCCGCAAGACTTTGAGGCCATCTTGATGAGCATCCGTACCAGAGATCTCCCCCTCCTTACGCTCGAACAGGGGCTGGAAGAGGTCGAGCCGCAAATACTGCCGTAAGCATCCTCTCTGCCTGCTCTGCTGACAGGGCTTTGCAGTTTTAGCTGGATGCTTCCCGCATTGGGGAGAGAGAACGTCTTTCGTACCGACCTCCCACGATGAATCGGGGAGCTACAGCGCGTCCGATTTATCGCCAGTCCTCTCGTCGGGTGTGTAGCATGTGGCTTGAGAGCATCACTATCGGGAAGGAACGCTCAATAAATTGGACGCGATGGAATCAAGTCGGTACGAAAGGGGAGAGCTTCCTCGATGATGGGGGAAGATGGCGAAAATTGAAAGGCCCTGCTCTGCTGAAATAAGGATCAGGCAGCGAGCAAAAGATATGATACAATGGGTACTTATTAGAGGGATAACCTCTTGAGGAATCACCTCTTTTAGTACTATTCTTTTTTCGAGGGGGTTGCCATGTTCAGGCACCTGATGCAATCACGATACCTCCGTTCCGTCGCTCTCGGCGGATTGCTTACGCTGATACTCTCTCTTGCCGCCTGTGGGGGCGATGCCAATACACCCAACGCTCAACAGTTGATTAGCCAGGCGCAGGCGGCTATTCTGAAAGTCACTTCCTATCACTTTAACCTCGTTGCCGATAATCCTGGCTCTGGTGGCCTGCTGGTCATCAAGACGGCGGATGGGGATGTGCTGATCCCCGATAAACTCAAGGCCAATGCTAACGCGCTCGTGCTTGGTAATACCGTGCAGGTACAGATCATCGCCATTGGCGACAAGCAATATGTGACCGATCCCATCTCAGGCCAATGGAGCACCACCACTGGACTGATGGACCCGCGTACCCTCTCAGACTCCCAAACCGGAGTCGCGGCCATCCTGGGTCATATCCAGAATCCCAGCACTCCCACAGATAGCAATGTCGATGGCACCTCGTGCTGGAGCATCGATGGCAAGCTCGACGCCAAATATCTCACCGCCATCACCGGAGGCGGCACGCCTGCTGGCACCCAGGTAAATGTCACGACCTGCATCGGCAAACAGGATCACCTGCCGTACCTGATTCGCATGAGCGGCGTCACCGTCCAGGGCGATAGCGATAAGACCGTCCGCACCTTCAAACTCTCGAAGTTTGATGAGCAGCTCTCTATCGTGGCCCCGATTTAAGGTGCTCGCTTGTTCATGACGCTCATCAGCAAAGGAGCTAACAATGTGGCGGCTTCGTATCGGTAGTGGCCCTGCGCGTCTGGCTATTCTGGTCGCTTGTACGGCGGTGTTCCTGACCGCGCTCGATCAGACGGTTGTTGTGACGGCCCTGCCACAAATTATCCTTGACCTGCAAATTCCCATCGGTCAGCTTGATCGAGCGGCCTGGATTATTAGCGGCTACCTGCTGGGCTATGTCATCGCCATGCCCTTGATGGGGCGCGTCTCCGATATCTTCGGACGGCAGCGCGTCTTCCTGATCTGCCTGGGCGTTTTCGCTTTCGGCTCGCTTTTCTGTGGCCTGGCTCCTCTGCTGGGCAGCGCCGTTGACATCAGCTTTCTGAAGGATGTTGGGATTGATGTCAGTTCGCAGGGCCTGATCTGGCTCGTTGCGGCCCGCTTTATCCAGGCGGCGGGCGGCGGTGCAGTCGTGCCGGTGGCAATGGCGGTTGCGGGCGATTTCTATGGCTGGCAAGAGCGAGCCTTGATCCTGGGACTGATTGGCATGGTAACGGAGGCCGGGGGAGTGCTGGGACCGCTTTATGGCTCGCTGATCGTGCAATCGCTGGGCTGGCAATATATCTTCTATCTCAACCTGCCCATCGTCGCCTTGCTGCTGATCGCGGTGGTGCGCTTTATCCCTGCCGCCAGCGCGAGCACCGAAGAGGGGAGCACGCGGGAACGTATCGATCTTCTCGGTTCGTTCTTGCTCGGAGCATCGCTGGTCTGTCTCAGCCTGGGACTCTCGCAGGAGGCAGCCCAGATCACGCCCGCGAAACCGGCTGTGGGCGCGACCCCGATTCAGAATGACCTCCGGTTGCTGCTCGCCGCTCTGATCCTGCTGGCGTGCTTTATCGCGCTGGAACTCTATTATGAGCGGCGTTCACAATGGCCGGTCATCGATCTCTCGCTCTTCAAGCGTGTGATGTTTTCCGCGACCTCGCTTGTCAGCCTGCTCGTGGGGGCCGCGCTGATTATTGCGATGGCGGATATTCCTATCTTTATCGCCACCGTATTGAACCGCAGCGCCATCGATAGCGGATTGGCCCTGTTGCGCCTCACGGCCCTGATCCCCGTTGGTGCAATCGTGGGCGGTTGGCTCTGCGCCCGCATTAGCTGTCGCTGGACGGCGGTCATCGGGCTGATCGCGACGGCGCTTGGCTTCTGGCTGATGCACCTCTGGCCCCTTAACGTTGGCTGGACGCAGATCACGGTCAGCACCATCATTGCCGGATCGGGCTTCGGGCTGGTGATTGCGCCCATCAGCACCACCGCGCTCAATGCGGCCAGAGAGCGTCAGATTGGCATGGCATCGTCCGTCGTTACCGTGCTGCGCATGATCGGCATGATTCTGGGGCTGGCCGCGTTAACTTCGTGGGGCCTGGGTCGCTTCCGTCTACTGGCGGCTGGCTTCAAAGCACCGGCGGGCGTGCCAGCTTTTAGCGCGCATTACAACGATTTATACAGTCAATTTCTGGTCGCTGCGGCCCACGATGTCTACAGCGCCATTTTCCTGGCGGCAGGCGTGCTATGCCTTGTGGCGCTCGTGCCTGCAATCTTGCTGGAGGGGAGAAAACCCTCGCCCTATTTCATTCGTAGTAGAGATAGCGACGTAGACACTTTGAGTTCCGAAACGGAAAGCGAGGCAGGGGCTGCACATGGACAGCGGGAGAAATAAACCTTCTGGAAGATATCGAGACCGCTCTTACGATGATGGCTATGAGAGAGAATACGAGCGGCGGCCCAGACAATACCGCAGACGCCCACATCCAGAGCCAGAGCCAGAACCGAGAAGACGCCCGCGTCGCAAACGCAGAGTCTGGCCTGTGTTGTTGGCAGGTTGTGGCCTGGGAGTGCTCTTTACCGTCATCGCTGCTGCGGTGGTGGTTTTGCTCGCGATCCGCTCTTCTCAAGGTGGAGGCATCGGCGGATTAGCGGGACTTGGCACTCCTCAAACCTTCACGCACGAAGATACGCAGCAGGTACCACTCACGTCGA
>DASTZT010000480.1:0-4044 GCA_035764225.1 Ktedonobacteraceae bacterium | reverse complement strand
TGGCTTTTTCCGCGAAATTCATGACCAGCGCATTGACCTGCGCGGCTTCGTTCGCATCTGTTGTGAAAGTAACTTTGATGTCGTCTCGCACCTTCTCACTAACAATGCCCGCAACCGGCACATCATAGCTCAGCTCGGCCTGCGCAATGCGGAAGAGGCCAGCCGGGCGTGGATCGATCATCAACTCAACCAGCACTGACTGTGGCGTATCCTTCTCCAGGTCGCCCAGTTGCACGACCACCTGCCTGTCCGAAAGCGAGGACTGGTCAATATCACGAATGAGGGGGAGCACTTTGACAGCTTTGCGGGGAGAGACACCTGCTGGCAAACGGAGGGTTACTGCAGTATTACGAACCGCTACCGCTACCGCGCTCTGCAACTGCTGCTCGAAAATGGTCATGGCGTCGGCTGGCGTTCTGATAAACTCGGCTGGCATGCCGCCACTGAGCTGGCCAATATCGTCGAGCAACCCTTCATCCCAGTCAGAACCGATGCCGAGCGGATAGATGGCGATGCCTCCGGCTGCCGCGTCTCTGGCGAGTTGGCGGCAACGATCTGTATCGCCATAGGTGACGCCATCGGTCAGCAGGATCATTCGATTGACCGCGTTGGGAATATTCCAGCGGCGTAATTCGCCCAGTCCCTGGATCATGCCAAGCGACATCGTAGTGCCGCCCGCGTCCATAATGCGATCAATAGCAGCTTTCATGCCGGGCTTATCGTTAGAGGGCATGGATGGGATAATGACCTGGGCAGTATCGTCGAAAATGACGACCGAGATATAATCTGTTGGCTCCAGACGGTCAATCACCATCTTCACTGCTTCTTTGACATTTCTGAGTTTTGCACCTTTCATGGAGCCAGAGTGGTCGATCACCAGGGCAAAGTTCAGCGGCATACGCACCTGTGCCATCATTGATGTCGGTTTTGCTTCTAATAACACGTATGCGACCTGACTTCCACCGGTTGCTAACATATATTCTTTCCCAACCTGGTGCGTCAGTGTTACTTCTCCGGGCATAATACATCAGCTCCTTTCACATTTGGCTGGCCCTAGTATATCATATCAGCGCACGAAAACGACCACCGCGCTGACGTTATCTTCCCCACCATTCGTATTGGCGGCCTCGATTAAGCGTGCGCACGCGGCCTGTGGATCAGGCGCGTTGACCAGAATATCGGCTATCTGCGGATTGCGCACCATTTCCCACAAACCGTCGGAACAACTGAGTAGAATATCTCCTGGATACACCTGTTGTTTGAATACATCAATTTGTACATTTAATTTATCGCCGATGCTCCGATAAATCTGGCTGCGCTGCGGATGCGTATACACGTCGTCCGGCTCGATCAATCCGCCCGCGACCATCTGTCCCACCAGCGAGTGATCTATGGTTAATTGGTGTAAGTTCCCATCTCTTACTAGATAGGAGCGGCTATCTCCAACATTAAAGATATACGCATGATCCCCTACCATCATAAAGCCTGTCAGGGTCGAGCCCATATCAGATTTGTCACGCTGATTGGCCTGGCAGAGAGCGGCGTTGGCATCCTCAATGGCTCCCCGGACCAGGGCCACATAGTTATCCTCCTCCATCTGTGGCGGCGCTTCCCCGCTTTTTTCGTTGCTCAGCGGCGGCATCAGCAATTCTCGCACAATGCGTTCTGCGATAATGCCAATTGTCATCTTGCTGGCTCCCTGGCCGTTGGCATGGCCCCCCATTCCGTCGGCGACAATAAAGACGCCTGCGGGGGCCGCAATCGACTCATGCACGCGCTCCAGCAAAAGCACCAGCGTGCTATCTTCATTCGGTTCGCCGCTGCGTACCACGCCTGCATCCGATTCGCAAGAGGCGAGCAAGTGTACTCCATTAGGGAATACGAGTTGACTGGCCTGCGGTTGCTCAATCACGTACGTCCGTCCCTGATCGACAAACGTGTTGACGATGACGCCTTGCAAGACCTGTTCTTCCTTGTCTGCATCTTCAGCTGCTGGATATTCATGCATGGTATAGGCGGCATTGAGCAGTTCTGCGCCACAATCGATGCAAAACTCGTCACCCTCGGCATTTTGCTCCGAGCCACAATTCCAGCAACGCTGGTACCCCTGATGATCCACAACCTGGTAGGTATGCTCATTGCCTTCGGCATTATCAACCTGAGTGACCTCATAACGCCCGGCGATGATAGCTCCAACGGTCAAAAGCGGAAAATCGCCGCTAGCAGCAGCCTGTTCCTGCTCGCTCTGTTCGGTAGCCGGTTGCGATGTTTGCTCCATTGCCTCATCCTTCCTTGTGGTCTCAGAACTTTCTGGTGCCTCCTCTACAGCAAGGGGAGGAGCGGGCGATGCGCTCTCAATGGGGCCGCTCGCGCTGGTTGCTGGTGTCGGGTCGCTGGTTGCAGAAGCCGCCACATTTTCCGTCGGGTCAGCAGATTGGCCTGAGACATCCGTTGATGCCGTTTCGTCAACGGGAGCTGCTTCTTGCATATTTACTGCTGATGGAGGCGCGAAAGGCTGGTCTGTGATCAGGCGAGTAGGCATATCGGCAATATCGACGGCGCTGCCTGACGGCTGCTGTTGCTGGTCCAGTTCCTGCTGCCAACGCCGCGCATGATACGCTATCATCTGCTGCGGCGTCAGAATTTGCGTTGGCGCAAGACTAATATCCTCCACACTCTCTATTTCTAGAGGAGCGCTGGTCGGCCCCACGTTCTGATCGGCTTCTACTGCTTGCTGTGCTGGTTGCTGAGCCACCATAGCAGCATCGGGAGCTGCTGTTTGCACCTGTTCCGCGTTTTCAGATTGCCCGTTTCCCTCGGATGGAGCAGTAAAGGACAGTCCACAACGTTTGCAGAATCTGGCATTATCACGATTTGGTGTATGGCATGATGGACAGAGCATTACTGCCCTCCTTTAGAGTTGTTTTTGCACACGAGTTGCCTCGGCATTTTTCGGATCACGTTGTAGAGCCTCGTTTACCATCTGCCGAGCCTCCACTTTCTTACCCATCTTAAGATAGCAAGTTGCCATTGCGCCATAGGTTTCTGGCGCAAGCTGATTTACCTGGCGCGCTCGCTCCAACGCGCTCAACCCCAGCCTCCACTCACGCGCTTTCATATGGGCACGGCCAAGCTCATACCAACCTTCCCAGAGCGCGGGATCGCTCTGTGTGGCCTGGCGCAAGACATTGATCGCGGAAGGAACCTGTTTCGTTTCTGTATAGAGCCGCCCAAGAGCTACCAGGATCAGGGCATGGCTGGCATTGATGCGCAGACCATCCAGGAAATACGCTTCTGCCTCGCGCATATATCCCTGTTCCACCGCCACCAGCCCTAGTTGATAGTAGATGGCGGGATCTTGGGGGGCCAGTCCTAAGGCTTTTTTAAAGGTACTGGTTGCCTGAGCATAAAGTTTCAGGTCGCGATAGCACATGCCGAGCTGGAAGTAAGCATCCAGCGCATCGGCTTTCAGGCGAACCGCCTCATCAAAGTATTCGGCAGCAGCTTTCATCTGATCGGTAAACTGTTTGCGGTTGCTCTCTTTTACGCTCTGCCCCTGCTGACGATGGGCACGTCCAAGATTGTAGAGCACATCATACGAGGCTCCCCCAGTGTTACGCGCAGCCTGGAACTGCTGAATGGCTTCGGCATAATGCTTATTGGCGAGATGCTGCAATCCCGCTCGATAGGCCGCATTCGGGTCTGCTACGGTTGAAACAGGGCGAGCCTGGATCGAGCCACCTGAGCGAGCTGGGATAGGCTGCTGAACAGGTCTTGGCTGGATCGAAGAACGAGCCGCCTGGGTCCGAATCTGCGGAGGTGCAATAGTTGCTCCCTGGACCAACGGCTGTCCGTCGCGCTTACAGAATTTCGCCCCCGGACGATTTTGATAGCCGCATCTTGGGCAAATCAAACCTGATGCAACATTGGTCGCAGGCACCACAATCGTCACATTGGGCGAGATGGCGGGGATATGAACGGTCTGAGGCGCGGCCTGACCAGGAAGACATTGCTGGAAGGCCACACGCATAGCTTCCGCATTCT
>DASTZT010000479.1:0-5985 GCA_035764225.1 Ktedonobacteraceae bacterium | reverse complement strand
CAGGGAGCCAGCGGTATCTTTTATGCTACTAATGGCTGGGCGCGTGAAGGCTTGCTCACCGAAGATCAATACCGTGAATTTGGCGAGCAGTACGACCAGGAAATCCTGGATGCCATCAAGAGCCGGAGCAAATTCAATATCCTGCACAACTGCGGCTCTCGCATCTACTTCGATCTGCTGGCCGCCTATCCCGTGCAGGCACTTAGCTGGGCCGCGACCCTGGAGGGCAACCCCGATCTAGGCGAGGGCAAAAAACGCTCCGGCCAAGCAGTCATGGGCGGCATCGCGGAGAAGACCACGCTCAAAAATGGCTCGCCCGACCAGGTGCAGGAAGAGGTCATCAAGGCGCGCGAGTTAACCGGTGACAGGCATTTCCTGTTAGCGCCCGGTTGCTCGGTTCCGCCCGCAGCGCCAGCAAAGAACCTGGAAGCGATTCGCCGCGTACTGTCTTGACACGAGTCAGGCCATTCGCTATACTCTCACGTAATTCCTGAGAGGCTGGCGCTGAGAGCAAGTCCTGCCTTTCCTGTGCAAGGTATCGGCCTATGCAGATATAACAAGGGCAAGACTTGCGTTTTTCTGCCTCACTCCTGTGACTGACCGCCCATGATGGCTAATAATCAGGCAACAGGACAGTAAAATGTTGTATAGTATAGCTAACGTATAGCAGTAAGTCCAGTGCATCCTTATCTGGATGAGAGATGTCGATGGGACATAGCAGGCGTACTGGATCAAATATGCATGTCCTCAAAATTTGTGGAGTGAAGCAGGGACACTCGCGCCGCACATAGGTGGTATAGAGAGGGTACATCGCGAGACATGGAGCGATATCGAACAATGCGGGCTTACTCAGCGGGTGGTGTTGTTTTCCGCCTTGCTCCAATGCACCCTCCTGGAGCAGAGTTTGCTGCGCACCAATATGATCTGGAGCAGGACGCTTCAGATTCTGATTGCATGATAGCGATGGAGGTGGTGCTGGTCGGGCGAAGTCAGGCGGGGATGTGGACCTTGCCAAAAGGAACACCGCAACCGGGTGAGACAGTAGAGCAGGTGGCAGTACGTGAAGTACAGGAAGAGACGGGGTTACAGGTTCGCTTGATTGCTTACATTGGAAGCATCTCGTACTCTTTTGCGCGTAACCAGGTGCGTTATTATAAGCAAGTGCGTCACTTTTTGCTAGAAGCTATCGGAGGTGATACTGCACTGCACGATCACGAGTACGATCTCGTGAAGTGGTTCCCGCTAGCGGAAGCCTGCCGCCGCCTGACCTATCAAAATGAGATCAATATTCTTTATCAGGCAGAAGAGACTCTACAGCAGTGGTTGCGGCACAGACAGAAGGAAGGACAGGAGTAGCCGTATGCAGAACCAGCCGCGTTATTCATTGGTGCGTCGCCTCCTTTTTCCTCATAGTGGAGAAGTGCCGTTGACGCGCGCGCAAGGGATACGGATCATCATCACATGGGCGCTATTTTTTGCGGTTGTGATGTCGTTTTGTAGTATGCCGGTCCTGCTAGTAGAAGTGAAGGCGCTTTCTCCGCAGAAAGTAGTGTTGCTCCTCCTTTTCACTCTTTTATCAGGGGTTTTTGTTTTTGGTGCGCTTGCCTGGGTTGTAGTTAGTATGAGTAACCGGGCCGCCAGGTTTCGACAACGGCGGGAAGCAGCCAGTACCGGTAGTACCAGCGGAGGTAGGTATGGATCTTAGTGTTGAAGGTAAATCAGAGCGTATTGCTCCTGGCTCACATATCTGCCAGCTCTATAGTAAGGTGACGGAGATTCCAGGTGTGACGGCGCACTTGCTGCGCGTGGGGCTTTCTCTCTCGGAGAAGTGTTTGTTTGCAGCCGCACCTGCGCAGGTGAAAGAGCTGTGTGAAGCACTGGAGAAGATGCAGATCAACGTAGATGAGAAAATTGCATCAGGGCAGCTCGTCTTATGCGAAGAGCGAGAAATTTTTTTATCGAATGGCAAACGTTTCGATCCCTATGCTTTGCTCTCGTCACACCAAACCTTTATTGCTCAGGCATTGCGCGAGGAATGGAAGGCCGTACGCATTTCGATTGATATGACGTGGCTGACAAAAGACGTGGCAAGTCCTGAGCAGATCCTCAAATATGAAGCGGCCTCCGATGCCGTTTTTACGTTCCAGAATGCCCCCATCATTGCTTTGATGCACTATGACCACAGTAAATTGTTGCCTAGCCTGGTAGTAGAGATGCTCAAACTCCATCCGATCTCTGTTGTCGGTAAGTATATCAAGCGCAATCCTTTCTATCTGAACTCGGAGCAATATATGCTGAAGATTTTGCGGATTAATAAGGAAAGGGGCAATAACTCTTCATCGTCTGGCTAGCAGAAAACCACCCGGTTAAATCCGGGTGGTTATGCTATGACGATGCTTTCGGTTCCCTGTTATGAGTTAAACAAATTGCCTAGATTGAGGTTGCCCTGACCGCCCGCCTGCTGGGCACCTTCCGCTGTGGGTGGATGATAGGTCATAGATTGAATACCAACGCGACCAGGACCAACGAAGCGATTAAGAATAATGGACGCACCTGCCATCAATCCGCCGATAGCCCCCAGAATACCTCCACCGCGCTGCGAGCCTGCCACCGTTGTGACCGTCATCTGCACCGATGGATCTTTCCACAACCAGGCTCCAGGCTCGACATCCAGCGCCTCGCCGGGGGCCAGCATTTTCTCGAAGACGTTGCCATAGCCATGCAGTAAGAGCATGCCTTCGCCGCCCTGAGCCGTGAACTGGTCAACGAACAGGCCGGTGCGGCTAAAAAGGATGTTTGCCGCGCCAGGGACGAAGGTGAAACTGTAGTCAACGTTGCCGGTAGCAACAAGGAACTGGTGTTCGCGCACTTCAACCATCTGGCCCGGCTGGAGGCGTAGGGCCACAATCTGCCCCACCGAATCGCGCGAGAACGAGATATTCCCCGGCCCTTGAGCCTCGCTGATGAAAATTTGCAGCCCCGCGAAGAAACGCCGAGCCGCTCCCCGCAGCGATTTAAAGCCAATTTGCACGCCGGGATGCTTCCACAGAAGAATATGATGCTCAAAATAGATCGGCATCTGATTTCCCAGCATGATGTCTACCACCGGAACCAGTTCACCATCGATGGTGATGGTCATATCGGCGATACGCAACGGTCCTTTGGGATTGTGCAGTTCCGCTTTGGGCACAGCGTTACCAAAAGAGCTGTTCGCATACTCTTCGTACTGATTAGGGGGTATGTATCCTCCCTGAGGCGCTCCATACGCTCCCGGCGGTGGTGGCTGGGGCGGGGGAGTCGGGTTCATCTGTTGCATCGGCGCTCCGCAGCTTCCGCAGAACTTCACGCCATCGGCTACCTGGCTTTGACAACGCGGGCAAATCATCGATTGACCTCCTTATAAGCAATGCTAGCACCCCGTTTTATGCCCTTCTATTGCTTCTAGTACTTCTAGATAGATGGCTACTATCGGGCCTTCCCTGACTCACTTGTAGTGGTTATCGCTCTGATAATAACAATATCTGCGAGAATGTACAAGGGGCAAAATCAACATGCCGAATGTGAAGTGGTTCATAATCGGACGGCCTCCCTACGACGGTTTGTGTGGGAATGGAAAAAAATTCAATAAATCGGACGTGCCCCAACGTCGTACCGACTAGCTTTAGCGCGTCCAATTTATTGAGCGTCCTGGCCCTTCGCTTCATTTGCCCTCAATGCTGCCTGCTTGCCAATGAATACGCGATTTTTTCCGCAATCGTTGATGGCTGGTTTGATCGCCGCATTTTTTCCACCATTTGCGCGATCAGGGGCGGCGTCTAAGCGATAAATCGGACGCGCTAAAGCTGGTCGGTACGAAATCTGGGGCGCATCGTTTGGGGGCTTGGTGGCTTCCAATGAGGTTGGTTGTTCGGGGTCTAAGCGATAAATCGGACGCGATTGAATCAGGTCGGTACGACGGGTTAGTTCGCACCTGGGCTTTGAGCCGAGTCTTTTCAAGAGGAGGACGCCCCAACGTCGTACCGACCCGCTTTAGCGCGTCCAATTTATTGAGCGTCCTCCCCCTTGCCCCGCTCACGATTTGCCTTCAACGCTGCCAACTCGCCAATGGGAACGCGGCCTTGCCCACAATCATCGATGGCTGGTTTGATCGCCGCATTTTTTCCACCATTTGCGCGATCAGGGGCGGGGTCCAGGCGATAAATCGGATGCGCTAAAGCTGGTCGGTACGACGATGCGGGCATTTCGATGGGAGGGGAGAGGAAGGATAGCTCCTGTAGAGGTAATTTAGTATTGGCCATGTGGAGCACGTTTTTGTGGAACGTGGTCCGATATTACCTCTACAGGTATAGTAACTCAGGATGATTCGTTTGATGAAGATAAGACGAATCCTGTAGATATAGAAAAGCTAAGCAGAAATTTTAAAGCACAAAGCTATCGGCAAGCGGGCTGCGTGCATTGTTATCGCGCTTCTCGCCGTTCAGATTGACAGTCGCTTGACCGGCAGTCGGTCGTCCATTGGGCTGATAGCCTCCCTGCGTCCCGGCGGGTACGGGAGGAGGAGTGTTTTGCAGGCTCTGCAAGGTTTGCAGAGTTGATTGTGAACTCATCGAGGCGGAAGAGCTTTGATCGGTCGCAAGCTGAATCGTCTTGCCCTCGATTACCACAGCAATACCGATGCCCCGTCGCAAGTCAGCAAGCTGACGGCGTAATTCACGGTTCTCGGCTTCAAGTGCATCCATCAATTTTTTCTGTTCAAGCAGCATCTGAGCGATGCCTTCAAAACCAGCGCTAGCAGCACGATCCATAGTGGATTCCTCCTGCGTACTTTGTGTACCCAATAACTCTAGAACAAATTCTCCCATCACAGCGCCACGTTCCCGACTAGGTCGCGCCCAATAACGGCACAACTCGATCCCAAATTGCCTCCGCAACGCCAGTTTTGGGCATCACAGGCAAATCTTCCGTTGCCCCGTTGGCATGGAAGATCATCACTTTGTTTGTCTCCGCTCCGAAGCCACTGTCTGAGCGCGTTACATCATTGGCTACAAGCAGGTCGAGCCGCTTTTTGATCAGCTTCTCGCGTGCATGCTCCATGAGATGCTGAGTTTCGGCTGCAAAGCCAACGCGTACCAGACGCTGGCGTGCTTGCTGATATTCTCCCGCCCGCCCTTCCAGTGTATCCGCAAGCTCTCCAAGAATATCCGCAGTGCGGGTCAATTCGATGGATAACTCGCTTCTTGCTTCGTTTTCCCTCGCCCCATCGCTTCTCTTCTTGATTTTTTGTGCGGCTGGCTTTGTCGGACGAAAGTCAGCCACGGCTGCGCTCATAATAAGCACATCAGTATGAGCAATCACGCCAAAAACGGCATCGCGCATCTCTTGTGCTGTGCTGACCCTGCGCATCTCCACTCCGTAAGGAGTTGGCAAGGACACAGGCCCGGATATCAGGATAACGTGTGCGCCACGATCTCTGGCAGCGGTTGCCAGAGCATAACCCATCTTCCCGGATGAACGATTGCCGATGTATCGTACCGGATCAATTGGTTCCTGCGTGCCACCAGCTGTGACGACGACCTGACGACCCGCGAGATCGCCTTGTCGTGCCAGCATCACACTGATCGCGCCCAGTAAAACCGCCGTCTCTGGTAATCGACCGGGACCGACTGCCCCTGAGGCCAGTCGCCCCACTTCTGGCTCTACGATGGTCGCTCCACGCTCGCGTAACAGGGCCAGGTTAGCCTGTGTCGCTGGATTGGTATACATTACCCCGTACATCGCTGGAGCTATCAGCAAGGGCGCTCTCGTTGCCAACGCTACGGCGGTAAGCATGTTATCCGCGATACCGTGAGCAAGCTTAGCGATTGTATTCGCGGTCGCTGGCACGATCACCAGCACTTCCGCGTCCTCCGCCAACCCGATATGTAGCTCGGCTGCTTTCCCTGAAGGCTCCCAGAGGTCGCTATACACTGGCCGATGGCTCAAGGC
>DASTZT010000478.1:0-16469 GCA_035764225.1 Ktedonobacteraceae bacterium | reverse complement strand
AAACCTGTTTTCACAAACAATTTGAGGGCTGGAATATTGTAGTTGTTCTGTAAAGCGGCACGATAGGACATATAGCCATGAAAGCGGTGGTCGTAGTTGATGGGACTGTATGCTTGTCCGGTTCCTGTAGCAACTGAAAATGGGCCATCGTATACAACTTCGCCAGGGCTGATGCCCTCGTTGAAGGCTGTGGCATATACAAAAGGCTTGAATACTGAGCCAATCAGGCGTTTTTGCTTCCCTGTGACCACATCCAATGGACTGTCAGCGGTAGGGCTATCAAGGCTGCCGAGCAGCGAGCGAATAGCGCCGTTATGGTAATCGATGATGACAATGGCCGCATTCTTCATATTATGGGTTGGGGCCATCGTAGCGATGTATTGCTGCGTTTTTTGCAACACCTGCTGCTGAAGCCCCAGGTCCAGCGTGGTCAAGACCTTGAGCGCGGACGAGGGCAGATTAGCAACGCTCGTATGCAGATCGCTTGCCAGCTCGCTCACGGCGTAGTCGATGAATTGAAAGGCCACCGCGCTCTGAGCCGCGTTTTTATTGAAGCAGTCAAGATGGGAATCCTGACCATGAATCTGGCAGATCAGCTTGCCATGAACATCAAAAAGCTGAATGGCCCCCTTCACCTGGGTCGCAGTAGGATTGCCGCCCCCTGAGCACGCGCTGAGCAGACAAAGCAATAAAAATAACGCCGTGTATTGTGGGGGCCGCGCTCGTCCTTGCCCTGAGCCACGTAATCGTGATAATGTGTTAGCCATATCTATTGATAGCTCCTTAACTAACGCGATGGGCCAGGTGTTCCCCATCCTCACCGCGACGCGGTTCGCCCTGATGGATGGTGCGGCAGTGGCACAGGCGCGCCCGTGCCACTGCCGCACCATCCATCACCTAGCCGCCGCCTGCGCGCGAAGAAACTTGCACATCGCGTTGACCAGCAAATTTCTATTTCTGTTATCGTGGCTGAGAGGAAAATGTTAACAGGGCGATATGACGTTGAGGAGAGAGATGGGGGATGGGGCTCTTGCATAGCGACGTTAGCAAGAGCCCTCGGAGGTTGGTTGGTTTTATGCGCTGGCGGTAAGCGGCCCTTCTGCATCGATGAGCAGGATATAGCCGGTAGCCATGATGGAGGAGATGTCGATGCCAAAGGCCCGCAATTTGAGCCGGGCGCGAGAAAGAGCGCCGCGCACCGGACGCATCTCCTGGTCCCAGACACCGATTTCTTGCGCTTTTTGCAGGTGCTGGCGACAACTGGCGACGGTTAGTTCGGAAACGTTGTGGTTGTAGAAGCTGGCGTACATCGCCTCATAAGGGCAGTAATACGGGAACATCTCGAAGAGCGGCATCAGCACGCTCATCTCCGTGCTGGTAAATTGCTCTTGCATCAGCAGGCGAGGATGGTTGTTATCAGAGACAAGGTAAGAGAGAGTGCCGAACGTTGTATTTAACGCCAGCGTATGGCCCACAGGGAGGGCGTCTTGCAAAGAGAAATGCAAGATTTTGTTGCGCTCTTCCAGCTGTGCCTTGATGGTTGGTTTGCCTTTAACATAAACCTTTTGCATGATGGCACTCCTTACTAATTGCCAATGGTGGGGGACGACGAGTCCATAAGCGTCGGGTAGGAGCCTCCGCGACGATGCTTTCGCTGGTACTGCGGTCCGTGCCTGGCGCATGTTACCCGAACAAGCATAACCGCGAAGGCTACCTTCCATCCTACCTCTACCTACAGCCTCGCCGTCCTCCACCATTGCCCCGCTTGATTGTCAATGTTCAAAAATCTAGATGAATAGGGCAAGCGCAAGGCCCCCACCCCTCTCCACACCGCCCCTTGCCCCTACCATTGACAATCTCTACCAAACCCAGCTTACAAAGTGCGTCTGATAGGAGAAAAATTGCGTGGGATGTACTAACGCCAGCAGATAGCCAAAACCGATGCCTCCCAGAATACCCAGGAGAAGCAGTGCTACGAGGATGAGCATCATCCAATCTTTCGATTTTGCTGACCGCAGAACGGCCTGCTGCTGTCGCGCATCCAATGGTTCAGTAATCAATGAACGTCGTCGCCTGGTTGATGTACCGACCTGCTTAGTGGTCAACGTTCCTACAGCCGCGAGGGATCGCAGATGCAGCGGCTCGGTATCGCGCTGGGAGAGGCTATGAGCCAGAGCCTCCGTCGAAGGATAGACCGTTAAACCTTGTCTACGTGCCCAGACCTTAAGACGGTCATTGCCCTGAATTACTAAAGTAATCGGGGTTCCAAGACGTTGCTTGAGGCGCTTCAATTCGCCAAAATCTCCCGGACGCTGAAAGACGCGGTTGGCGTTCTCCGGCAGTACGATGACCACAGGCTTCTTCTGCGTACTAACGCGGCGCACCACCGAAGGTCTTTCGTCGGTTGGCTCAACCAGGATAGTACTTATGTCGCTCATTTCCTCGTGTTTCATCTAAAGCTGCCCCTCGTACCGTTTGTACTTGTAGAACGCACCAGAAGGTTGGTTTAGAGGACCCTCCCGCGTGCGACGTTCCTGGTCCAATTATGCCAAATTTTGGTATACAGGCATAAGAACTTATGTTATCATTTTCCTATACAAATTTATCATTTTAGGACTGGGAAGGATGATGCGCGTGATGCAAACTCCAGAGACAACTCCTCAACCACGACTACGCCTGACCGAGGCCCGCACCCAACGAGGCATGTCTCAGCAAGATGTGGCTAATCGGATCGGCACCACCCACGTCAATGTGAGCCGCTGGGAGCGTGGCATTACGAAACCAAGCCCCTATTTTCGGCGCAAACTCTCCGCCCTCTTCGGCAAAACGGAGCAAGAACTCGATCTGCTGCCAACTCCTCCGCAGTCCGCGTCCGCATCTTCCGCACCCGTAGCGCCACCAGCTCCGGCGCTATCGCCAGCCAGCGAGGCTTTATACGATCCCGCCATTCCCTTGCAGCCTGCCATCCCGCTAATAGGACGCGACGAAGACCTCGCCCGACTCAAGCGGCGGTTGCGGGCAGGCGGTAGCATCGCGCTCACGGCCCTCAATGGTCTGCCGGGAGTGGGCAAGACTGCCCTCTCGATAGCTATCGCGCACGACCTAGAGATACGGGCGCACTTTCGCGATGGCGTGCTCTGGGCCGCGCTAGGGCCAAACCCCAATATGCCCGGCCTGCTCAGCCGCTGGGGAACGCTGCTGGGCGTCTCGGCTAACCAGATGGCGACGCTGAACAATCATGAAGCGTGGGCCAGGGCGTTGCGCACCGCCATCGGCTCGCGTGCGATGCTATTAGTGATCGATGACGCCTGGCAGCTTGAAGAGGCGCTGACCTTCAAAGTGGGCGGCCCCAACTGCGCCCATCTGGTCACAACGCGCTTCCCCTATATCGCCTCGCACATCTCCATCGAAGGGGCCACGCTGATCCACGAACTGAACGAAGAGGAGAGTATGAGCCTGCTGCGTCTGCTCGCTCCCCAGGCGGTGGAAAGCGAGGCCGAAAAGGCCCACGATCTCGTCCACGCCGTCGGTGGCCTGCCGCTTGCCCTGACCCTGATGGGCAACTATCTGCGCAAGCAAGCCTATAGCGGTCAGTCGCGTCGCATCGTTGCGGCTTTGCAACGCCTGAGCAACGTTGAAGAGCGCCTGAACATTAGCGAGCCGCACGCGCCAGTCGAGACGCATCCCAGCCTGCCCATCGAAACGCCGCTCTCCCTGCAATCGGTCATCGCCGTCACCGACCAGCAATTGAGCGCGGAGGCCAGCGCGGCCCTCTATGCCCTCTCAGTCTTCCCGCCCAAGCCCAACAGCTTCTCGGAAGAGGCCGCGCTCGCCATCGCCGCCTGCACCGTCGATACTCTCGATGTGCTGAGCGACGCGGGCCTGCTCGAAAGCAACTCATCCGGTCGCTACACTCTACACCAGACCATTGCCGACTACGCCCACCTGCATTTAAAGGACCACGCTCCCCACCAGCGCTTAATTGCCTACGTTACCGATTATGTCGAGCAGCACAAAAAAGATTACGAACTGCTTGAACTGGAAAGCAACACCATCCTGGCCGCGCTCACCATAGCATCCGAGCAGAGCAGACAAGCGGATCTGGTACGAGCCGTTTGCGCCTTCGCCCCCTTCATGCTAGTACGTGCCCTCTACTCCCTGGCTGAACTGCACCTCAAACGCGCCTACGAAGCCGCCGTAGCCCTCAAAGACGACGACGGCCTGACCAGCGTATTGCTGTATCTAGGGAGGGTAGCGCAACAACAAGGCAACTTCGCGCAGGCCGAAGCGCAATTCCAGGAAGGACTCACCATCGCCCGCCGGACCGGCAACCAGGAGCTGATCTGCGCCCTGCTCAACGATCTGGGCAACGTAAGCTGGCGACGAGGAGAATCGATGCAGGCCGAAACCTATCTGCAAGAGGGCCTGACCATCGCTCGCCAGATCGGCAACCCCGAACGGATTTGTGGGCTGCTTAGAGTTCTTGGGTCTGTCCTGGGAAGTCGTGGGGATTACGCTCAAGCAGAAGTATATTTACAAGAAGGTTTATCTCTAGCGCGTCAAATAGGTGATCGTGAGCAAATATGTGTTTTGTTGATGAACTTAGGTACAACAACGGGTGCTCAGGGGAATCATAGGCTAGCAGAGACCTATTTTCTAGAAGGGTTAGCCTTAGTAAGACTGATAGGTCATCGAGAACAGACGTGTGTGCTCCTTCTTAATCTAGGAGGAGTAGCGGATGCGCAAGGAGATTATCCGAAGGCTGAGAAGTACTTTCAGGAAGCATTAGTACTGGCACGACAAATTGAGCAGCGCCAATGGATCAGTGCCATTCTTATCAGTTTAGGCTTAATGACGCGAAAACAAAATAACTATGCTCAGGCAGAATTGTATTTCCAGGAAGGCTTGTCCTTAGCTCGGCAGATAGGCAGTCCTCATATTATTGCTAATGCTCTCTATGAGTATGGCATCTTACATCTTGACCAAAACCAACCAGAGGTTGCCGAAGCAGTTTTCCAGGAGATGTTGGCTATAATTCCAGAGGGAGGACAGGATTTGATTGCGTTAGCACAATATGGATTGGCACGCGTTGCGGCTGCTCAAGGAGATATCGGAGAGGCGCGGAAGTTAGGGGAAGCAAGCGTTCTGACGCTAGAAAAGATAGGGCATCGTGATGCCAGGGAAGTAAGGGGCTGGCTAGATATTCTGAAAAAGAGGAATTGAGCCGCCACAGGGCAAGCGCAAGGCCCCATCCCAGGCCCATCCACCGCCCCTTGCCCCTACCAGTGCTGCCCCAACATTGCATTATGTCCAACAATCAGCTCCGAACAGGAATTTGCAACGTTCGACGGAGGCGGTAGGGGCAAAGGGTGGGGCCGGAGGGGATGAGGGGACCTTGCGCTTGCCCTCTCTTTAGACTGGTTCTACAACGTTGACAGCGATTGAACATATTTTTTTCTCTCGGAGAGCAGGCATTCGGAGAGTTAAATAGTCTCAAAGCTTAGCCGAGGGGGCAAGTTGTGCAACAGCATCATGCTACTAACTTGCCCTCGCTCTAAGCCATATCATTGACTAATAGTACCAGTATATTTTGGGTGCAGGTGCCGACTGATAGGGTGCGCTTGGCGCTGTTGGCTGGGTTGTGGTGCCTGCGGCATGGGTGGTGATAATGGGGGATAGGACCATAAATGTCGCGATCATCAGAATAACCACAATCGGTAGAATCCAGCGAATAGAGCGTTTTGACATGATTTCCCTTTCCTTTCAGCTCGCAGAGACAAAGCTCCTCTAGAGCGGAGGGCAACCGGATGGCTGCCTCTTTCCATCGAAAATAATTCCTCGTCTGCTTTTTCAGGAGCAGATAAGCCCTACCACATCGGGAGAGAACCGAGTCCCATGTCGTTCGTGCCAGAGGCGGAAATTGGCCCGCCTGACGGAACATGGAATATGGCCGCTATGGGCCGTTTGTGTTACGAGTGCAGGAGGATAGATAGAGAGACCTGCCATTCGTAAGCTGCCCATGCTCGTTCTCCTCTTGACGGTACCGACGCGGATGGATGTCGCGACCACCCAGTGCGCTCAGACCGTCTTCATGTCGCCAGGGTACGTGCGTCGGAGCAGGGCAAGCACAAGGCATTGCCCCTACAGGGACATCATGATGTCTTATACGTCTTCGTATTGGTACCAAGAATGCAAGGTATAAGATTTTTTCAACATCGTCATGTTTCCAGTACTCTCTAACAAAAAAGTACTATTCTGGTCCTTTTTGGGGAAAAAAGTTGACGAAAAAAATGCGTGTTTTTCGCGATGGCATAGTTCCGTATCGTCGTAGTGTGCTCAACGAGGGCAAGCATCCCGAAGTTGGGCAAGCGCGAGGCCCCCTCCCATCCCAACCAGCCGCCCCTTGCCCCTACCAACGCCCCCCAAAATTGCATCCCGCAACCCAAAAAACCAAACGGATTCCTCTAAAGTGGACGGAGGCGGTAGGGGTAAGGGGATGGGCGGAGAGGAGAGGGGGCCTCGCGCTTGCCCTGATGGAGATGTTCTTGATCTGTTGGCGTATTCTCATAAAGAAAAACTCCCCGCTTGAAGCGAGGAGTGTGCCGGTCTAAGATATTATCTGCCCGTAATCGCGGTCCATAGGATGCCGGGAATCTTCCAGGGGGAAGGGGCGGCCTCGAAATTGACCAGTTTCGGGAAAAGCTTACACGCAGCTTTGCCACGGGTCGCGAACCAGGGCGGGATGGGGAAGCTACGGAATGGGCCACGTAACACCGTTTTCTGGGGATGCTCAAACAGTAAGGTATTGTGAACGACGCCCGTTCCTGATTGAATATTGTCGATGGTATGACCAGGGAAGGCTCCCCAGGTTGTGACTACCAGCGCGTAGCTAGTACCGCCCCAATAGTTGATGCCAATCGAGCCGTAGCGCAGATTCGCCACCGCACGATCCAGCGCCGCCGCCACCGTCGCATCCTTGAGCGTCTCAGGATGAATGAGGATGGTCGCGTTGAGCGTACCCCAGATATGCTCGTTGGCGAAAGCGACCGCCCGGTCAAGATATTCGGCGGCGTTGGCTGCTTCGAGGGTCGTCTCGGCAAAGAGGCCACAAAATGCCTCGGTGGTGAAGCAGATATCATCCTCGTTTTGGGGATCAACCGCGGTAATCAGCGTCCAGGGGAGCTGGTCGGCGCTGGCATTACCAAACTGTTCCGCCTCTGGATGTTCGGCGATGAAGCTGCTATGACGCTCCTTCGCTCCTGGATAATAGGAGTTGCGCGGCGGTACCTGCGAGAGTATTGCGCGCATCTGCTGCAAAAGTTGCTCGCGTTGATTCCATCCGGCATGCTGGATAATGACGCGCGTGGCATTGCAGTTAAAGCCCGCGTTATTGGTCAGCATCGTCGCCAGATGTTCGGCATGATAAGCGATATCGCTCTCGCTCCAGGGGCCGGGCACGACGATCACCGGGCTGACATTGCCAAGCTCGCCCGTGACTCGCTTATCCAATATTGGTTGTTTGTTAGCTTTGCGAGTAGCGCCTTCAGGGCCAGTGCCAAAGACAATGGCATTAAAGGTTTTGTCGGAGCCAGTGATGTGGATTTCATCAACGCCCGCGTGATTGCAAAGGTACGAGCCTTCCTTCGCCCCTCCGTAGACGATGCGCAAGAATCCGGGTTCAATCAACGCCCGGAAGCTTTCTTCGAGCAGCGGACCGAGATACGCATTGACCGGATTAGCTTTAAATAGTACTACCTGATCCTCATTAAACATCTTATAGAGGATATCCATCGGCCCGATACTGGCAACGTTGCCAGCGCCAAGCACCAGCGCGACTTTGCCGGGGTGGTTTTTGTCTTTGTAGGGACGCGCCTGAGTCTCAGCAAGATTTGCCTCCGTCACTCCTGGCTCCATCCATAGTTCCGCCGTGACGCCGCTAAAGAAGAGGCGGTCATAGGTATTCTGAGGAAATACCTGGGCCACAACCTGACCGTCCGGGCGTGTTGTGATCGGACCGGGGATGCGGGGAGTGCCATGCGTTTCGATATCGCTAAGGGATTGGCGCAACTGGCGTAAATTCTTGAGCACGGGCCATGTCCCGGCGGCCCATTCCTCGCTGATCAGTGGCGAATCTTCGGCGATGCCTTTGGCTCTGGCACAGGCCGCGACCCAGCGTGGCGCGATAGCCGCGAAGTCTTGGATGAGCCGATCAATGAGTGCGATGCGTTGGGAGATTGGCAGCTTGACCCACTCATCTTTGTGGGCCTGCAAGGTTTCTACCGCCGCGTCCAGCGTCTCTTGCGAGGAGGCGGCGACGCTTCCGGCCACGATAGGAAATTGAGGGGAACCGCGACGTACATCAATAGTCATGGTTGCTTGCACCTCCGTAATTGGTACTAAATCCAGGAGTCGTAGTATTTCAGTATATCACAGCCAGGTCGGCAGCCACGTTTCGAAACCGCAGCCTTTGTATTCGCCATCACCACAAAAAGCGCGACAAGCTTACCTGGATGCCAATAATGTCTTACAGAAGACAATTACGTTGCAACCTATCACAAACTCAGCTGGTTTGCCTATTTTCAACGAGCCAGTAGTGCCACCATGTACCGTGCGCGGAAGCTCCGAGCCTGGTACTATCTGGGCGCTTGGGAGTATAGAAGACAATAGTAACTGCCTGAACGAAATTAACAAGACGCATCTTGATAGTGCCTATGACGATACCAAAAGATACTTTGACATTGATGGGCAAGTACGCGCTAAAGCCGTCGATACCACTAACCCGACGCGCATTCGACAATTTTTCAAAGGCGGTCGATGGTCTGGGCCAGGCTAATTAAGGACATTGTGATAGTACCTATGGTTCCACGAAAGACTCGCTCATGCTTTATATGACGTTAAGCGCCATGTTGTTCCTGCTGATCGGGTTAGCAGCACTTGGGGGAATCGTCATGTGCATGAAAAATTTTTAACAAATTGTGAGCAGTCTTATATAAGAAATTCTAAATTTCTTCTCTATAGAAGCTACTTATTTAATAAGATGTAAGCTCTGGCATAAAGTGCAAATCGTTGTACATGAACATTTATTAATGGAAAGTAAGCTTAACTATAGGAATACAAACCGTTCTGCGTAAATCGGTCTGTGCAGTTTTTAAAAAAAAGGCGAGGAAGAACGTCTTTTCTGATGGAAAAAAAATGAAAACAAAATGAAGCGCAAAAAAAGTTTGCATAAAGCAGGGAGGAGTATACTGGTGTCAATGGTGAGTGGTGATTGAGGGTGCCAGTTTGTTCTGGGCAGCGTGGCTCCAGACATTGGTTCTGGGGGCGGCTCCGGCAGCAAGTGTTGAGCATAGCTCCACATTCCTGCTGTTGAGCGACCTTCGCCACAATGTTTTGTTGTAGCCCTGGTCAGACATACTTCGATCATCACCGCCAGCAAAATATTTGTGCTCCTACTATTTCCTTTTCCCGATATTGAGGGGGGGTGCCAGCCCCCCTCAATATATCTCCCCCAACAATGATATGTTCTTGAAACATTTACTAATACGAAGCGTAATCAGCCTGTACTTTGATGCCATTGCTATTAAGCTGAAACGATGAATTTGGGATAATCACCGAGTCTTTTTGATAGTATGCTAACATAATGTGGTTCATGGCCGCAAAAAGTGTGATATCTGTATTATACGGCTCCGTATCGTTGCAGCCCCCCCATTCACTAAAGGATGCAGCTCCCCCATGTGTTTTCGCGTATCCAACCTGGTCATTGGCGGTAGTAGGCCAGTTGGTCCAGAGTGCGCTGCTGGGTTCACTACACGGTTGGCCCTCGAAGGTTCCCATAAAGCCATTATAAACGTGAAAATCGTAGACCAGGTTAGGTTCTGTAAATGGAGGAACCTGACCTTTAATCAGCGGGCCAAAGCCGTTTTCATGCTGATTCCCGCCGAAAAAGATCAGTGATTGGGGATTCTGGCCGCGAATGGTATCGATCAGCTTCTGGGAGTTCTGCCGCCATAAAGTGGGGGAGATCCCATGCATCTCATTCCAATCATCGTAGAGTACAGCCGGATCGTGTGCATAAAGAGCTGCCACGCTGGTCCACATCGTAATGGCATCGTTAATGTATACTCCTGTGGTCATTTGTTGCTGGTACACCGGGTTATTGGGATCTTTCCGAATATCGATGGTCGACTGATTCTGGGAAGGACAATAGCTCACGCTCCCACCACAGGGCGGTTCATGGAACTGGGGGCCTTTAGTGAGTACAACGTAGTTACCGTTGTGCTCTATGGTCTGGACAAGCAGCTCTATCCAGGCGCGGTAGTTCATTCCGACTACCGGTACGGCTACATCTTCGTTCCACCAGACGGCGTTAAGCAAGACGCGCCAGACATTCATTTTAAAGTTCTGAGCAAACCAGCCAATCTCAGTAAAAAGTTTTGAGGAAGAGCTCCCGGTTGCATTTCCATAGCCTGTACCGGACAGGTTAAAGCCCTTTAAGTTGATAATACATCCACTGGCAGCGACAATATTGCCACCCTGGACGCGGAGCGGCTCAAAAACGTAACCGGTGGGGGTCTGAGTAATGCCACAACTACTACCAACATAGGGATGCGCTTGTGCTGCCATTGGTGTGGATAACAGAATGGCAAATAGAGAGGCAAAGACGAATCCTCTTATGATGCTATGATTGATCTTCATAATTTTCCCTCAAAAAGCTGAGCTAAATTTCTCGCACGCTAATTTGTTTCTACACCTATAAATCGGCAAATTATATTTTTTATTTAACTTAAACCATTTGTTTTTCTATTTCAGATAATTCATTTAAATGAATCTGCCCAAAACTTGCTACAAATGAGTTTCCTGCCATCTGATTTTTCGCAGGCTGGTAAACACATTGCCAAAGCTATCTCCACCACATTACGCTCGTATGGTATAATAAAGCGGGCATAGCTATTTTGATATACAGCAGGACCGCCTGATTCTATAGATCGCAACAGCACTGCCAGACGGTAGGAGAAGACAACACTATGCAACTATTAGGAAAAATTCTAGGAGATCCTAACAAACGAGATCTGAAGGCTATTCAGCCGCTGATTGATAAAATTAATGCGCTGGAAACATCTATCAAAAAGCTGAGCGATGAGCAACTGGCAGCAAAAACGGCAGAGTTTCGCTCACAGCTTTTTCTCTACCTCAAAGGCGGCCTGGTACTGGAAGATGAACTGGTCAGTTTACTGCGTGAAGCCCTGCAAAAGGTTGAGCCGCTCACAGACAAACTGTCCAATGAGCAGTTGCATGCGGCTGTCATTGAGTATCGCCAGAAGCTCGAATATAACAATGCCGAATATCAACTGCGAGAACACTTACAGGATACGCTTTCTGAATGCTTCGAGCAGGCCTGCGAAAAACTGTTACCGCAATTGAACGACCTGCAAGTCACGACCGCTATGGATCTGGCGGAAGAGCGCGAGCAATGGCCAGACGAGGCACGAAATCCCAAAGAGTCCACCCTGGCTCTACTAACCGAGGTCGAGCCTGCCATCAAAGAAATCGGTACGGAAGAGCTGGATGAAGCCTTTGAAGATGCATGGAAGCGTTTTGAGGAGCAGAAGCGGGCTACTCAGAACAATGAAGATATGATAGACGAGCAGGTAGAGCAACTGTTTCACAATATCTTGAGGCCTCTGCGCAAAGAAATTGTCGCGATCAAGGCAGAGAAGATGGATCAGCTCTTGCCAGAGATGGCGCGGCGCTATCGTACAGGCAAGACGCTGGACGATCTTTTGCCTGAGGCGTTTGCGGTTACGCGCGAAGCTGGCTGGCGCAAGATCAAGATGCGTCACTACGACGTGCAGCTGGTTGGTGGCATCGTGCTCCATCAGGGGAAAATTGCCGAGATGCGCACGGGCGAAGGTAAAACGCTTGTGGCCACTTTGCCCATCTATCTGAATGCTCTGACTGGCAAAGGCGTGCATCTGGTGACGGTAAACGACTATTTGGCGCGTCGTGATGGCGAATGGATGGGTCAGATTTACACTTTCCTGGGGCTGACCGTGGGCATTCTTGTCAATGCGGTTGAGCCGCAGACGCCACAGCGACGAGCGGCGTACCAGGCCGATATCACCTACGGCACCAATAACGAATTCGGCTTTGACTACTTGCGCGATAATATGGTGATGTCGCTCAACCAGATGGTGCAGCGCGAACTCAACTTTGCCATCGTTGACGAGGTCGATAATATTCTGATCGACGAAGCCCGTACCCCGCTGATTATCTCTGGTCAGGGTCAGGAATCGACGGAGATGTACGCCAAATTTGCGCGCTGGGCACCCCGCCTCAAGCTGGAACAGGATTACACCGTTGAAGAGAAAACACGTATGGTCATGCTCACCGAAGCGGGCATTGAGAAGATTGAGCAACTGGCTGGTGTGAAGAACATTTATGATGAGGCCAATATCGATCTCACGCGCTACATGGAAAACGCGATTAAAGCGCAAATCATTTTCAAGCGCGACAAGGATTATATTGTGAAAGACGGCGAAGTGATAATCGTCGATGAGTTCACGGGCCGCCAGATGCCAGGGAGGCGCTATAGCGAGGGCTTGCACCAGGCGATTGAGGCCAAAGAGGGCGTGACGGTGCAGCGCGAGAACCATACCCTGGCGACCATCACCTTTCAGAATTACTTCCGCCTGTATAAGAAACTGGCTGGCATGACTGGTACAGCGCAGACCGAAGCCGAAGAACTGCATAAGATCTATAAACTGGATGTGATCGAGATCCCGACGAACAAGCCTATGATTCGTCAGGATGCCTCGGACCTGATCTATCGCACTCAGAATGCCAAGTTCAAGGCAGTCGTTGAAGAAATTAAGGAACGCTATGACCAGGGACAGCCCGTGCTGGTTGGTACAACCTCGGTTGAGACCTCCGAGTACCTTTCCGATCTGCTGGATAAACAGGGTATTCCACATCATGTGCTCAATGCCAAACATCACGAGCGTGAAGCCAACATTGTTGCCCAGGCGGGTCGGAGCGGAGCCATTACCATCGCCACCAATATGGCTGGTCGCGGTACCGACATTCTGCTTGGCGGCAACCCCACTGGCTACTTTGATAGCATCCTGCGCAAGCATGCGGAACAGGTAGACTATATTCGCGAAATGCCGCAGGACGATGATGACGACCGGGCGGAGAGGGAAGATGCCATCCGCGAATATATCGAGAATATGACCGAGGATGAGAAAAACGAACTCTTCCAGGAAAAAATTGCTGAGTGCGACGCCGACCACGATGTGGTGGTGGAGCTTGGCGGGCTGCATATTATCGGGACCGAACGTCATGAATCGCGCCGCATCGATAATCAGTTGCGCGGTCGTGCCGGACGCCAGGGCGATCCCGGTTCGTCTCGCTTCTTCCTGGCTCTGGATGATGAATTGATGCGCCGCTTCGCCGCTGATCGCGTCTCTAAGATTATGGAACGCTTTGGCATGGAAGAGGATATGCCGCTGGAGAGCGGGGTCGTCTCGCGCTTCATTGAGGGGGCGCAGGCCAGAGTCGAAGGCTATAACTTTGATATCCGTAAAAATGTGGTCGATTATGACGACGTGATCGCCAAACAACGCGAGGTGATCTACGCTGACCGTCGCGCCGTTCTAGAGCATGGCGATATGCATGAGCGCATCCTGAGTATGATCCGCAACGAGGTCAGCAATCTGGTCAATGCCAACATTCCGAGCAACGTGGTGACGGAGGAGGAGGAGCTAGAAGCGCTCTTCAAAACCCTGGAAGTATGGGTGCATGTTCCCGATGATATCCTGCCGGAAAATATCCACGCAATCCGCCGCGAAGACCTGAAGAAAGATCTGCTTGATCTGGTAATCGAGCATTATGAAACTCGTGGGGAAGAGTTGCGGCAACAGGTCAACGAACTGGGGGTAGAGGATTTTGATCCGCAGCGAGAATTTGAGCGCACGCACCTGCTCCAAATCGTGGATCGCCTCTGGATGGACCATATTGACGCGCTGGATGTGATGCGTGCAGGCATCGGTTTCCGCTCGATTGGGCAGCGCGATCCCCTGGTCGAGTTCAAAAACGAAGCTTTCAGCATGTTTGATGAGCTTAAACTGGCGATCCAGCATTACACGGTCGATGCCCTGCTCAAGCTGATGCGTAATGAACTCACCCTGTCGCTCAAGCCACCAGAGCCGCAGCGTAAAGCTCTACCGCGCAACCTGCGTACCAATGCCGATGATATCGCCAAAGCCAGCGGTCAGGCGAAAGATGATGGCAGCGAAGATCGCACAAAAACAGCGAAGCGCGGCGGAGCCAGCCCGCGCAACAATGGCTCCTCCGGTGCAACGCGCTCTGCCGGTCCAATGAAAGTTGGGCGCAACGATCCCTGCCCCTGTGGCAGCGGCAAGAAATACAAAAAGTGCCACGGAGCCTAGTACAACCAACATAAAACGCCATCCGCTGGACGAATGGCGTTTTGTGCCTCTCCGACGAGGGCAAGCGCAAGGCCCCCGCCGCCCCACAGGCTCCTCCCCTTGCCCCTACCAGCGTCCCTCAACGTTGCATCCCCCCTCAAAAACAATCCGAATGGGATCGACCATGTTGGGCCGGAGGCGTAGGGGCAAGGGGATGGGTGGATATAGGGCGGGGGCCTCGCGCTTGCCCTCGGTGGGGGACTTTGCATTTGCTCTTAACAATCATACGCACATAAGATATATAACCTTTCACTTATGTAAATCCAAAGGAACTGCAAAGCCAAATTATAGACCTTTGCTATCAATGCATGTTACTCTTTTCCCTGGGGATAGTGTGGATGTGAGTGGGGAGGGAGATTATCCAACATTGCCTATGCACCAGTCTCGAAAGGGAGAGCATATCATGATGAGCGGTCAACACGTTGCCGAGCTAACACAGAGTTGGGAAAATGATCCACGCTGGCAAGGGATCAAACGACCATATACGGCAGAAAACGTTATTCGATTACGGGGCTCGGTTCAGATAGAATATACATTAGCGCGTATGGGAGCCGAAAGGCTCTGGAATCTGCTCCATAGCGAGCCATACGTTGCCGCGTTAGGTGCGCTGACCGGCAACCAGGCGGTACAACAGGTGAAGGCTGGTCTGCAAGCCATCTACTTGAGTGGCTGGCAGGTGGCGGCGGATGCCAATCTCGCGGGCCAGATGTATCCCGACCAGAGCCTGTATCCTGCTAATAGCGTTCCACAGGTCGTCCATAAAATCAACCAGGCTCTGCAACGTGCGGACCAGATCCATCATTCTGAAGGCAAAAACGGCACCTACTGGTTTGCGCCCATTGTTGCCGATGGTGAGGCAGGCTTTGGGGGACCGCTCAATGTGTTTGAGATGATGAAGGCTATGATCGAAGCAGGCGCGGCAGGCGTCCATTTCGAGGATCAGCTCGCCTCCGAGAAGAAATGCGGACATATGGGCGGCAAAGTGCTGATCCCCACGCAGACTGCTATCAAACACCTCGTCTCTGCGCGCCTGGCAGCCGACGTAATGGGCGTTCCCACGATGCTTGTCGCCCGCACAGACGCCAATGGCGCACAGCTCGTAACCTCCGATATCGATCCCACCGACCATCGTTTCCTCACTGGAGAACGCACGCCGGAAGGCTTCTTCCGCACTCGTGGCGGCCTTGATGCGGCTATCGCGCGCGGGCTTTCCTACGCTCCCTACTGCGATCTGATCTGGTGCGAGACAGCCGAGCCTAGCATTGAAGAAGCCAGACGGTTCGCTGAAGCTATCCATGAGCAGTTCCCTGGAAAAATGCTGGCATACAACTGCTCCCCCTCGTTCAACTGGCGCAAAAAGCTCGATGCTAAGACTATCGCCGAATTTCAGGAGATGATTAGCAAGATGGGGTACGTCTTCCAATTTATTACCCTGGCAGGCTTCCATGCGCTCAACTATAGCATGTTTAAGCTGGCCTATGGCTATAAAGAGAGTGGCATGGCGGCCTATTCGCAGTTGCAGCAGGCCGAGTTTGGTCTGGAGGAGTTTGGCTATACTGCCACCAAGCACCAGCGAGAAGTTGGTACGGGCTACTTCGACGAGGTAGCGCAGGTCATTTCCGGTGGCACTTCCTCCACGAAGGCGCTGGTCGGCTCGACCGAAGAGGCACAATTCCATTGATGGAACGTATAGATAACGAACCTTCGTACCGACCGGATGACGTTCTTTGGCAAAGCAAGAGGGGAAATGGAAGCAGGGCAAGCGCAAGGCCCCCGCATCCATCCCTGCCCCTCCCTTTGCCCCTACGCGCGT
Source organism: Ktedonobacteraceae bacterium (assembly GCA_035764225.1). GTDB lineage: Bacteria > Chloroflexota > Ktedonobacteria > Ktedonobacterales > Ktedonobacteraceae > DASRHT01. The sequence goes on along the minus strand of DASTZT010000478.1, from coordinate 170 downwards.
TGCCCCAACATGGCATGATGTCCGACGGTCAAATCCGAACGGGACCCCTGCCACGTTCGACCGGAGGCGGTAGGGGCAAGGGGAGGGGAAGAAATGGGTGGGGGCCTTGCGCTTGCCCTCGTTGGGGGTACGGTTTCGGGCGGCGGCACGGCGATAAATCGGACGCGATA